>NZ_HF986862.1:120414-172574 GCF_000431195.1 Prevotella sp. CAG:255
GCCATAATGCGCCTGCTGAACATCGACCAGCGGTTTTATCCCACATTATTCGACTTTAACGAGGTATGGAAGATTGACCTGCTCGACTTCATGGAGCACAATTTTACCGAGGACCTGACGCTCGAGGAGTTTGCGGCATACACGGGAAGGAGTCTAGCCACGTTTAAACGCGACTTTGCCAGGATAAGCACGCTGCCGCCTCAACGCTGGATTACGGAACACAGGCTTGAAAGGGCCAAGGAACTCATGATTAAATACGGACTGACGGCACAGGATGCGGGATATACGGCAGGATTTAAGAACAGATCGCACTTCTCACAAGCATTCAAAAAGATGTATGGCCATGCGCCGTCTGAATATATAAAAATGAAAGTGAAGAACGAAGAGCAGGCGCTGCGCGCAATGAAAAATTAAAAACGTCTTACGAAAGTGAAAAGTTAAAAATCCAAATGCGTAGTGGTTGACGAGAAGCAACAAAGCTAATTAAGGGAAGAGAGAAGAATTCATGTGCAGAGTGGTGATAAGAATCCACAGGGCTATTGACTTTAACTACTAGCCAACTTGTTGGCGATAACTCCTCTAACTACTTTAACTCCTAATGAAACTCCATAAAAAGGAGAGGCAAAAGCCATGCGGCCCTTACCTCTCCCGAAAAAATATATTCTCTCAACTTTTATTTCTTCTTCGCTGCACCTTTTACTAATACAGCCTTATACTCGTCAGGACTGTTGAGCAGGCGGCATGCCTCCTTCATCTGCTTGTCGTAGCGCAGACTGTTCTCCATGCTTCCTGCCTGATAATAGTAGGCCGCAATGATGTCGTTGGATATTATCTGCTTTAACACGTCCTTGTGATAATCAAGGTCTTTGGCTATGTTGTGCTTCAGCTTCTTCTCCAGATTCTCAAATTCGGCCTTGGCGTCGTCATAATAGCCCTCAAACTCAACAACCTTCTTTAGCGACTTTAGCAGTTTCTCGCTCTCAGGGTCGTAGGTGAATCCGCTCTTTATCACTCTCTGCTTGAAGTCCTCATAGTCGGCGTCAGAAAGCTCAAACTCAGAAGGCTTGGCTATCGTGGGGTGAGACGCTATATAGTCGACCTCATAGTCGAGCAGCACCTCGGTAGAGTCGAGTCCGCTCACGGTGAGATAGTAGGCAATGTTGGGCAGCGAGTCGGGGCGCACCTCTATGTCGGGCTTAATGCCTCCGCCGTCGCGCACCTCACGTCCGCCTGCCGTATAGAACACCTTGGTCAGGCTGTCGGGTATGTGCTCGGTATATCCGCCGCGCGCGTGCTTATAGTTTATTGCCTGTATGCAGCGTCCGCTCGGAATGTAGTATTTGCTTGTGGTCAGCTTCAGCTGTCCGTTGTATGATATGTCAACAGGCAACTGCACGAGACCCTTGCCATAGGTGCGCGTGCCCATGATTACGGCGCGGTCGAGGTCCTGCAGGCTTCCGCTGGTAATCTCGCTGGCGCTGGCCGACTCGCCGTTGACGAGCACCACAACGGGCATCACTGTGTCGATAGGCTCAACGGTGGTCTTATAGTCATAGTTGGCACGCTTCAGCTTGCCGCGCGTCTTCACCAGCGTGATGTCCTTCGGCACAAACATGTTGACAATGTTGACAGCCTCAGAGAGAGAGCCGCCGCCGTTGCCGCGCAGGTCGAGCACGAGGCCCTTCATGCCCTGCTTTTTCATCTCGATGAACGCCTTGCGCACATCCTTTGAGCAGTCTTCGGTGAAGCTGCTCAGATTGAGATAGCCTATGCTGTCGGGGCGCAGGCCGTAGTAAGGAATTGAAGGCATGTTGACAGAGCGGCGCGTTATTCTGAACTCCATGTTCTTGCCCGTGCTGGGGCGCTTCACCTTCAGCACGAACGTCGTGCCGGCGTCGCCGCGCAGATGCGAACTTACGTAGCTCACGTCCTTGTCGGTCATCACAGAGTCGTCGATGCTCAGGATGATGTCGCCCTTCTTCAGGCCCACCTCGGCAGCCGGGTTGCCTGCATAAGGCTCGTCGATGACCACGCGCTTCAGCTTCTGGTTGTAGCGTATCACGGCTCCTATGCCCACATAGCGGCCGGTTATCATCGTCTTAAGGTCGTTCACCTTGTCCTCGGGATAGTAGACGGTGTAGGGGTCGAGCGAGCGCAGCATCGAGTTGATGGCCGTGCCCACCACCTCGTCGGCGTTGAGCGTGTCTACATACATCAGGTCGAGATAGCTGTAAATCTCGTTGAACACCTGCATGTTCTTGGCCACGTCGAAGTTGTGGCTCTTGCTTTCCTGGGCCGACGCCGCCATGAAAGGCAGCATGAACAGCACCGCAAGCTGAAATAGTCTTATTCTCATCTTATGTTCTTATTGTTTCTTTTTCTTGTTGCAAAGCAAATTCATGCCCCATACGGCCGCAAAGCGTCAACGCGAGAGGCCTCAGCCCTGTTGCCGGCAATGCCCACAGCCGCCTCCACCGGCAGCAAAAGCATGCGCACGTGCCCTAAGCGGCAGAAGCAGCACACGCAGACTCACCGGCAGCCGGCCGGACACAGGCCAAAAAGCATGAGCCTAAGGCATGGTATCAGCAGCCGTATTGACTTATGCAAAGTTACATATATATATGGTGAAAACACCACTTTTCGGGGAAAAATTATTTTATTTTAGTCTAAAATTGAATTTTTTGCCAAAAAAGTTTGGAGGTTTCAAAAAATCTTCTTACCTTTGCATCGCATTTGAAAGGAAATGCATCACATGCTTCAATAGCTCAGTTGGTTAGAGCACCTGACTGTTAATCAGGGGGTCGTTGGTTCAAGCCCATCTTGAAGCGCAAAAAGGAGTTGCTTCGGTAACTCCTTTTTTGTTTTTGTATAATTTATCACTTTTAGCCGCAACGGCTACACCTTGCAGACAATACACCACATGAACAACAGCCACAACAAGATAATAATGCTGGGCACAGGCAGCGCAGGAGTTACAAGATGCTATAACACATGCTTCTTCCTGAAAACAGCCGACACAGCACTGCTCGTAGACGCAGGAGGCGGCAACGGCATAATGTCTCAGATAGAAAAGGCGGGCATAAACCTTACGGACATACACCACATGTTCATAACGCACGCTCACACCGACCACATACTGGGCGCCGTGTGGGTGGTGAGGATGATTATGCACAGGATTCTCGGCGGCGAATATAAGGGCAACCTGAACGTATACGGCAACGACAAAGTGATAAGCACGCTAAAGCAGATATGCCTCATGACGCTGCACAAGAACTATAACGCGCTGTTCGGCAGCCGCATCATGCTGTGCGAGAAGCTGAGCGGCGACGAATTTCAGGCCGGAGACATCAGCATGCAGTGCTTCGACGTGCTGTCGGACAAGGAAAAGCAGTTTGGCTTCCGTGCCATAATGCCTGGAGGAGCCACGCTGGTGTGCATGGGCGACGAGCCGTGCAACAGGACCAACTACCCTATTGCGCGCGGTGCCGACTGGCTTATGTGCGAGGCTTTCTGCCTGTATAAAGACCGCGATGTATTCAAGCCCTACGAGAAGTTTCACAGCACGGCCATGGACGCCGGAGCCGTGGCAGCCGAGCTGGGCGTGAAGAATCTGCTGCTATACCACACCGAAGACAAGACGCTGGCCACCCGCAGGACCGAATATACCCGCGAGGCGGCGCAGAGCTTCAAGGGCAACATTTTTGTACCTGACGACCTCGAAACTATAGACATCGACTGAACCGGGATGCGTAATAATGCGTGTGAAGACAATATAAGCCATGTAACACAGCCTGAACTTTGAAAAAATCGATATAAAGAGCACAAAATTGACCGGCTATCAACTATGCCACCGTCGGCAAAACATATCAATACAGGCTGCAGAATGAGGTCTGACGGCAATTAAACCCCAATCGGTAATTAGACCGCATATTACTTTATCAATTTTGTGCATTGATGATTTCAGCCGGTCTTTTTATTTCTATTGGCGTCCTTTTGTCAGATTATTCTTAACATAGCCCGCTATACCTGCGAAAAATCTAACCAAAATCCGCTCAATATAAAGCAAAAATACAGACCGAATACTAATGACTGATTTGGGTTAAAATCAGTAATCACATAATATAAAAGTTAACGGACAACAGCTTTATGTTTATTCTAAAGCTGTTGTCCGTTAACTTTTATATAAGGAGAACGACATTAATATGCCGTCAATCACCTTCTTTTTATCATGCAGTTGTTGTCTAAGACCATGTCAGGCCTCAGACAACAACATAGACATTATTATTTAGAAACGCGAACCTTGAAGTTCTTTACACCGTTGGCTGTCTTAGCCTTCAGAACGTAAACACCGCCCTGAACGCCAGAAATGTTCACAACATTAGTGTCAGTGCTGCTTACAAGTGTTCCGTTTACAGAGTAGAGGTCTACGCCAAGAACGCCGTCACCCTCAACACGTATATAGCTATCACCGTCACGTGTGATCTTGATGTCGTTGATGACATTCTCGCCAATGCCGGCAGCAGCAGCAAGAGTAAAGAACACTGCACCGCCTTCAACCTTACCTGCGACGCTGTAGTAAACGTCAACGTTAACCTTGTGTGTAGCATTCATGTCAGCGCCTTCGCCAAATGCATAGGTAAATGTAGGCTCTGTGAGAGTCTGCTCGTTGGCCTTAACGCCGTCAACTCTTACGTCGTAACCTTCAACAGGAAGCTCACTTGCATTAGGATCAGTAGCAATAAGACCCATCATCCAGTTGCCTACGTAACCGGTAGAAGAGAATGTTGCGCCCTCATCAAGAGAATACATATTGGCAATGCCTGTGAAAGGAGTCTCGCCGTCGAGAGCCAGAGGAGCCTCATTAGGAGTAACATCGAAGCAGTCGATGATAAGGTCATAAGAAGAGTTCTCATCAATAACAAACGGCTCGTCAAGTGTTACTGTGGTCCACTCATTGAGTTTGTAGTTCTCAACATACTGATTTACAATTTCCTCGCCGTCTTTTCTAATTATTACAGTGAAGTCTGCATCAGCTGTAGGATAGAAACGAACAGCCTTAACGTCATAGTTCCCAAAGCTTAACAACTTATCGCCAGAATAATTGGTAAGAGCCATGTATCCATAGTTAGTGCTCTCAGAAGCGATGGCACCCGGTGACGGATTCTTGCCGCAGTACTCAATGACAGTTTCATCATTATCTACCGGAACAGGCCAATTGAACACAGCAGTAGTAGCGTCGCCTCCGTTTGAAACGGCAACGTCATTTACAGCCTTGTATGCAGCCTTATTTGTAACAGCAGTGAAGTCGAGAGCTGTTTTTTCAGACACGCTGCCATTTTCATAAACAGCTTCTACGGCATAAGTATAATCGCCTGCAGGTACAGACTCATTTAAGAAGTTGGTTGTTTCAGATGTTCCAACCTTTTCATCATTACGATAAACGTTATAGTTTGCAACATTATCAATGTCGCTTGTCATGTCATCAGCCATGAATGTAGCTCCTATAGCCCATGTAACCGGGAATGTAATGCCCATGCTAGACTGTGAAGCCTCATTAAGAGAATAGAACTCTTTCTCTGTCACGAGTCTAACCATATCGCTATAGCCTGATACGCACTTCTCGTAAATTATACCAATAACGTCAGAGCTGTTCAATGAAGACGGAACTGTGGCCTTGACAGCGATATAAACATCGCCATCCTGAGGAACGCTTACAGGGTTAGTAAGAGTAACTGTGTTCTCCTGACCATAAATCAGCTCCTGGTCTACATGCTGTGTATAAACCAACTCCTGATCTTTATATATGTTGATATCCCAACCGCTGATCTTGGTTCTCGGAACAAACTTAACAGCAGAAATCTTATAGTCTTTATACATCTGCATTTCAGACTTGCTGTAGCGTATAGCTGACTCGAACGAGTTGCTGCCGCCGCCAAATCCGCTAACTTCGTCTTCAGCAGCATAATACTGTTTTGTAGGAAGATTGCTCTGCGGACGATTCCATGTGAGAAGCACATTTTCTGCATTCTTCATACGTGCGCTCAAAGCATAAGGAGCATTAGCTCCATCTGCTTCTACATTAACAGTAACAGAAGTTGAAGCTGCAGAAACTTGTCCGTCGTTGTATTCAGCAGTAACGTAATACTGATATGCTCCAACAGCGAGGTTTGCATCATAGTATTCTGCAGTTGTCAGCAGTGATGTATTCACCTTCTCGCCGTTGCGATAAACATTATAGCCCTTAATGTTTTCACTGTTCAGCAAAGGAGCCTTCCATGTAATCTTGGCTGTTGAAAGGCCTTCGAGCATTGCGCCCTGAACAGCAACAGGCTCCGGATTAGAACAATTCTGATTGAGTTTTACAACTGCAGAACGCAGATTCTGGTTGTTATCAACAAAAGTAAACGCGAAAACACTGTCATTCTTTGAAACAGAGCGGGCTATCATCAGATTATATTGTCCCTCACTGTCAATACGGGGAGCTATCATTCCATCTGCAGCAAAGTCAACGCCCTTAGCTATAAGATAGTCTTCCAGCTTCTGTGTCTTGCCGTCCTTATAGATAACAGGGAACTGAGCGCCATCGGCAGTCTGCTCATAACCAACAACAGAAAGGCTGTCGCTGAAATCATAAAGAACAAATCCCCAGAAGTCAGGGTTGATAGCAGAAATTGTTGTAGTTTTTCCTGTTGTAAAGTCATACAGACCTTGTTCATAAAGAGCTATGTTACCGTCGGTTGAGAACTTCTGTATGGCAAAATAAGGAGAACCATGAGAAATATTATCTGTAAGGAAATGGCGATTGCCTTCTTCGTCCCACATAACAGTGATACGTGTGCTGCCAGACTCCTTAGTATAAGTCCATCCACCGGCCTTGGATCCGTCGTCGGTAACAGCATATACAGAACCTGCATATCCGCCGCTCAGGTCACGCGCGAACTTACCATTATCCCATATAACCGGAGAATAAAGACCTGTGGCAGAATAAATAGATCCACCGATGAACCTTCCGTCAGGGCTGATACAGTTAGCTATACTGCTGGCGTCAGAATTGGTATATTTCAAACCATTCGGAAGCTCAAGATGATGCCACTTGCCATCACTCCAATAACCTGCAGAAGTAACCTCTGCCCCATTGGTTGAAGCCTCTGAGTCGGGATAAGAACCTACCACAACACCATTATTTGAAATGCCATAAGCAATGGTACCTGTACCAAGACTCTTGAGTTCGTTTGACTCAAGATTCCATACAAATGCAACAAGTGAACCTGTGCCATCATTAAGAGTACCGCAAGCCCACTTTCCGTTGGCAGAAAGAGCCGTTACATACTGATACGGGTCGCTGTACAAGATTACAGGCTTAGTGGCTGCGAGACCTTTCATGCATAGCAAAGAAAGGCAAACCGAAATGCAAAATTTTTTCATGTTGATTTTTTTAGTTATTTATAATATGATTTTCTTTACTGTTTTTCTTCCATTCTGTATTACCTGAACGATATAGCATCCTTTGAGGCCCTGACAGTTTACACTTAAGCGGTCTGAACCATTGGCTGATGCCTCACGTACAACACGGCCGTCGATACCTACCACACGCACCGACGAAGGCTGTGCTTCCGGTAGTATGATGCAGACATCACCATTATCAGAACAGATAATTTGTGCGTTCAAAGTGTTTCCGTCAACAGTATTTATAGCAGACGTAACATCAACAACGAGGTCTGTACTTGAAGCATTGAGTACCACGCCTGTACGGCTGTCAAATACCGTTGTAACGACACAAAGACTGTCTACGCCATACACGCGGTCTGGCAAAGTAAGCTGATAATCACATCCGTATTCACCGCCAGACTTTATTTCAGCAGGCAAGCTGTTAGGCACTCCGTTAATGATTGTGCTGCCTTCAATAGGCATGTCGTGGAAACGAACAAACGATCCGGGAATCTCCTGAGGCAGATAATAATATTCGCCTGAGCTTAACAAAGTGCATGAGTTGCGCTGAACCACATTGCCTTGAGTATATTCTTTGTCTACAATGGCAAAGCCTACCCTATATTTGTCTGATGAATTATCATAATCTGCGGCAAAAGAGACATTGGCATGCATATTCACCTTATTGCCGTCGAGAGCAGCCGTAGCAGTGACCATGGCTGTTGTAGGCTCAAGCATTGCCTTTTCAAGATAGCCTTCAGTGTGATACATATCTGTATTCTTGTAATCGAAGTCACGGTTGTATATCACAGAAGGCAGGCTTGAGAGCCAGCGTATCATACCATTTGCATACTCATTACAGATAAGAGGATCAGGACTCATATGGATCGACACTACTATGACGTCACTGCCCATGCGCTCCTTGACCTCATTAAGATAAAGAGTGCCGTCAGGACAATTAGGACACCAGCCACCAGTAATCTCCTCGAGCAAAAGCGTGCGCGGGAAATAAGAACTGATCACACTGTCAGTATAAACCTTCTGTTCTGTGCCATCTGCCATACGCAAACTGATGTCATAACGGTTAACACTGTTTGCTGTGATTGGAATGTCAAATTTATAGTCGAGCCCTTCCTCCGGCTCAAAGTCTGAGACATTTACATCTTCAGAAAGGACAGAACCACCAATGGTACATGCCACTGACTTGATGTCTGCCGTACGGCCTATATTACGCACCTTACCGCTGATTGTAGCCGAAGCAACATTACCGGAGAATCGGCTTGATGTATTTTTCACATCAAAATTGTAGCCATCAAGTTCGCCAATATACATATTGTCGATAGCCAGAATATACTTATTGAGGCTGGTGCACACAAAAGCAATATATATCTTCTGACCGGCAAACTGTTTAAGCGACACGGTGTGAGTCTTCCAAAAATAGCTTTCCCCATTAACACTAAAAAGTTCCTTAAAGCTGCCCGTATCATCATTACCTGTAGACACCATTACCTTATAGTCTTCCAAGTAATCATTATACACAGACTTGCCGTCCCAACAGAGATAAGCCTCTGAGTCAGAATCAATGGAAATTTGCGGTGTTATGAGCCAATTTTCCTGCGCGAAGTTATAATTACCTTGCGTGAAGCTGAATGCAGCCTTATTTGTTTTAACATCTATGACATTGGCTATCCAGCTTGGATTTATGGAAACATTTTTATAACAGAACGTAGCCACAGGATTCTCGTCACGGTCTATAGTAACAAAGTCAGAAGGAATACCATTGTCGAAATTCTCGGACAAATAGACCTTTGACTGTCCCATAGCCACAACAGAGAGAGCAGCAGCCATTACACCTGTAAGTACTCTTTTCATGTAGAAACTATTTATACGCTTTATTATGATTGTAGTTGCCTGTATTAGATTTAAAAAGTCCAGGTATGCACCATTTTCATGGCGCATACTTGGACATATCTACATTAGTGCTTACTGCCTGCAACAACTTTGTATACAGAAGAAACACCATTCTTGGTTACCTTAACAAGATATACACCGGCAGGATTGCTTGTAAGGTCAAGAGGTTCTTTGCGGCCTACTGCTATTACAGTTCCGTTGATTGAGCTGACATCCATTGTAGCACCATCAGCAACTGTCAATATGCCATTGTTATAGCTGAAATCAGGACCTGCATTAACAGCATCAATTGCAGACGGAATTATATCGTTAGAGATAGTAACTGTATCACTGTTAGCCTTACCTATGGCATATACAGCCTGAACATAGATGTCTGAAGACAATTCTGTATTCTCGTCACCCCAGCCAATAGACATCTTGTAGCTGTTGGTTGTAATAGGATTCTCGAAATTGTCCTGAATCTTCATTCCCTTGACAAATACATTATACTGAACGAACATATACTTGTCCTTGTCTGCAGGCTCATCCCATTCTATTGTAACAAAGCACTCTCCTGCTTCATAAGAAACGTCAACACCATGAACGTTTGTAACTGCAGGAAGCTCTGTGTAAACATTAGCGCGCACGAGATCAGATACGTTCATACCATATCCATATGAATTCATAGGCTCTTCGCCGCTCTTGTCTGCGTCTGCGTCAACAGGCTGAACAAAATATTCATAGTCGCCATTCTTTACATACTCGTCAGTATAAGTAATCATACCGTCAACAGCGTCTTCAGCAGTTACTCTGGCAATCTTGATACCATGACGCATAATGTCATAAGCAACATTCTGAACACCTTCTATTGTTGTTGCATCAAACGTAAGTTTTACAGTATTAATTTTATCTGCAACTTTCTCAGCTACCAGCTTAGGAGCTGTCTCGCTCTCCGGCTTATAGTACTCTGTAACATAATAATAAGCGTTTTCGCCCCAGTTTGAATCATAAGGATTATATGTATATGCCTGATTCTTTATACGCATAGGTTCAGCGCTTTCAAGCGTATATACAGTCTTAGTGTTTGGCATTTCCTCATAAACGGTTTCGCCATTTTCTCCTTCTTCTGCATTTATATCATAAGTTATATAAGTAGAAAGCAAGCCGTCAACATAGTCCCAATATTCACTCTGTGTAGGAACGCCGTTAACATCATACTTTTTCTTTGAAATCACATTGTTTCTACCATCATAGACAACGTCCATGGTAAACTTATAGTTATCATATTTTCCGTCGCCTTTAACTTTTGTAGGACAGTCGAGAGCAATAAAATCGCTGTAGCTCTCTTCTTGCATGATATAAGGTTTACCGCCGTTCATTGTTCCATAAGTATCTGGTCTGTAACGGGCGTATCTTACCTTGTTGCCGTTTTCATCATATTCATATATGATAGAGTCTTTGCTCTGCATGTTATACTCGCAAACCAGTCTTCCTGCATCGTCATATGAATAGAATGTAGTGTCGTTAGAAGCCTTGAAAGCAAAGTCCTCACCATCATACAGACCATATTGCTGTGAGTACATTTTAACCAATTGCTTCTTATCATTATAAACATAGATATTGAATCTGCTCGGAACAAATTCGCCAGTTACATAATCAGCACCATAATTGGCAGCAGAAATAATAAGATTGTCTGAGTTGTAATAGCTTACATCCTTAGTGCTGATACCTTTGGCTGTACCCATAACATCGCCCCATTTCTCAACTGAGCGGGCAACATATCCATCCAGACTGTAAGCCTTGTTGTCTATAGTAACAGTATCACTGTTAACCTTACCTATGGCATAAACAGCCTGTACATAAAGATCCTTTGAGATATTATTAGCTTCAGAACCCCATCCAATGGCTATTCTATAGCTGTTAGTGGTAAGAGTGTCACCCTGATTGTCTTGTATTTTCATGCCTTTAACGAACACATTATACTTGACAAATTTATAATAATCCTTATTGGCAGGCTCATCCCATTTCAACGTAGCAAAGCACTGGCCGTCAACATAATCTACATATGCCTTATGTATATTCGTCACAGCAGGTAGCTCCGTATCAAAGTTAACACGGATAAGATTTGAAGAGTTCATACCAAATCCGTAAGAATTAAGTGCCTCTTCACCACTTGTGTCGGCATCAGCGTCAACAGTCTGCACAAAATAGTCGTAGTAACCATTCTTTACATTCTCGTCTGTATAGGTTATCTGACCGTCTTTCGCATCTGCAGATGTCAGGCGTGCAACCTTTATTCCATGACGCATAATGTCATAAGCTACGTTCTGAACACCGCTCAAAGGCACAGCATTGAAGGTTAATTTAACAGCATTAAGTTTATCCGTTACTTTTTCAGCAGATAACTCAGGAGCCGAAGTTGCATCTGGTTTAAAATATTCTGATACATAATAATAAACATTTGTACCCCAACTTGAATTTTGCTTGTTATAACTATAACCCTGCTCCTTTATACGCAAAGGATCTTCGCCAACTACAGTGTATTCCGTCTTAGTGGTAGGAGTTTCCTCATAAGTCGTTTCATCGTTCTCGCCGGCAACGCTGCTAACCTTATATTTAATATAGTTGGTCAGTTGTCCGTTATTGTATGTCCAATACTCGCTTTCCGTCGGAACATCGCTTGAGTTGAACTTTTTCTTGGAAATCATGTTAAAGTCAGCATCATAGGCAATGTCGTAAGAAACCTTATAGCTGTCATATCTGCCGTCACCTACTATTTTTCTCGGACAATTAGGAGCAACGAAGTCGCTGTATCTCTCCTCCTGCATAACATAAGGCTGTCCGTTGTTTATAGTTCCGTAGAAATCAGGCAAATATCTTGCATATCTCACTTTGTTGCCCTGATCGTCATACTCGTAAACAATAGAATCCTTTGACTGAATTCCTTGTTCACAGATCAGTCTGCCAGCATTGTCATACGAATAGTAAACAGTGTCGACAGATGCCTTAAAGGCGAGATCCTCGCCGTCATACAATCCATATTGCTGAGAATACTTCTTAACAAGCTGTTTCTTGTCATTATACTCATAGACAGTGAATCTGCTTGGAAGATACTCACCGGTGACATAATCAGCGCCATAGTCTGTTTCAGAAACAATCTGATTGTCTGAATTGTAATAACTTACAGCCTTGGTGCTGATACCTTTGGCATCACCCATAGCATCACCCCATTTTTCTACGCATCTCAACTTCATATCCGGACTCTGCGCAAAGGCAGTTCCACCTACAGTAATTGCCGCCAATAATGCAGCAGCGTAATGTTTAATCATAGGCTTTAATTGTTAAAAAAATTAGTATATAATGATTTACCCCTAGTATTAAATGTTAAGTAACAACGTTTAAGAGTCGTCAAAGTTTTCACACAACACCATGCGTGATAGCTTGTAGAACCGGGGACTGGTGCCATATGCCAGTCCCCACATTCTACTCATGCTAAACTTATTTTTACATTATTCAGCGGGCAATAACTGATTTAGCCGTAGCTGTCTTGCCGTCTCTGACAGCCCTGGTTACATATATTCCAGGACTGAGAGTAAATGTTTCACCCGGATTTTCACACTTGCGCACAAGTTTTCCGTTTATGTCATATACATACATGCGGTCGAAGTTTCCGTCTGCCTTAACACAGTCTGAAGAGCCATACAGGCGTCCGCTGACATTATTCTCCACCACTTCACTAATGCCGCTGGCAGCACCTCCGTCTGTAAATCTCACTTCAGCACAGTTATACACCTTACGGTCTGTAACGTCTGAAGGATTATAGTTGCTTACGATAGCAACAAGATACATCTGTTCCGGCAGTGTCTTTACGTTTATGCCATAGTATGTAGACAATATGCTGTCAGGCAATGTATATGAAATTTCTTTTGTAAATTCCTTACCTTCTTCAAGAGCAACCGACTCGCCCCAAGCACCGTTCAGACAGCCTCTGAACACGTGTCTGTGCATATAAGCCGAACCTCCGTTCTGCTGCATACCCATAATTGAGTCCTGAACAATGCACAATGTAAGTCTCGGATCTGTTCCTGCCGGCTTTACATAGGTCTTTATCTTAACCGTACCGGAAAGCAGACTGGTGTTCTTGTCAAAATCAGTATTCAACTGCAATTCAACATAGGGCTGAATTGTTGCCTGTTTATCAATGCTCTCATTTATATAAACACGGCTTACGTTAAACACCGGTGAAGCTGCACTTATATTCTCATTCGTAGCTCTGTTAAGCATAAAAGCAGGAGCAAACGTTGAGCTGCTGTTATAAAAGTCAACATAGGCATCATCCTCTTCCATCGTGAAAGAATCAGGCTGATAACCAGAATGGTGTCCGATCTGAACTATGCTTTCGGTGCGGTCCTTAAGCGTTGCTTCCATTACTTCATGGCCGTCAGGACAGTTGATGCAAAGCTGAGAAGTGAAATTCTCAAGCAAATATGAGCGCTGAATGTCAGCCGGATAGAAATAGACCGTACTCTGGCACTCGTTATCCGTGGCGTCAGTGTCTGCCGTGCCGTTTATATTATCTACAGACAGTTCGACCACCTTGCGTCCCTGGCTCTCTGTCAGTATATTCGGAATATCAAAATTATATGTTGACGCATTGGGTATCGACACTCCGCTTACTGTAAATGTCTCTGTCTCCTTATTGTCAAACTTGCAGTGAACGTCAAAACTTGTCACAGTCTCACTTCCGAAGTTATACAACTGACCCTGAAATT
Organism: Prevotella sp. CAG:255; assembly: GCF_000431195.1. Taxonomy (NCBI): domain Bacteria; kingdom Pseudomonadati; phylum Bacteroidota; class Bacteroidia; order Bacteroidales; family Prevotellaceae; genus Prevotella; species Prevotella sp. CAG:255. The sequence goes on from NZ_HF986862.1 coordinate 134,505, forward strand.
TATATTCGCTTTCAGTCTTATAATAGCCATCAGCATCGAAAGGACGCACTGAAACATCAACAAAAGCCGGTGCATCATCAACAAGCAACATAATGTTAAAGCATCCCATCTTGTTGCTGAACAGATCCACCCATTCTCCGTCTTCATTTACGCCGTATGAACAGCCTTTCTCTCCGTAGCTGCGGTCGAAAGCCAAAGGTCTGTAGTTAGTGGTGCTCGTAACTGTAAAACCGAAATAAAGGTCCTTATCTGCTGTTATTTCAAAAGGTGTGTCAAGAGTAAAATTCTTCCAACTTGTACTTACTCCGCTAATAGCCTGCTCGTACAAAGGAGTGCCGTTAAGATTGTCCGTGATAAAGAACTTAACCGACTCGACGTTTCTCGTACCGAACACGCCTCTGACACCTGTAATTTTCTTGCCTGCCAAGGTCTTCAACTTTGACACAGGTATCCTGATAGCAGCCGACTGCTGTTCGCTGCTATTGAGCCTTACACCGTCTGTACGTTCGAAGTCACCATTACTGTAACCTATTTTTGTCTGTGCAGACATACAAATTGGGAGCATCAGCATCCCCATAACAAAAGTAGAACCTTTTATCATAATATTACACTTAACCGAATTTTATATATAAATTAATAGAGAATGTGTGTCTTTAATATCTAATTGTTCACAACAATTAGCAATTAAGTATAAATTCATCAAAAGCAAAAACAAACATTATGGTTAAAATTCGTAAAAGTAATATATTAAAAGTAATACAATTATTTTTAGTAAAAATTTATCGTAAATAACCATAGTTTAATTTTATTTTATCATAAAATAAAAAAAGTATAAAAAAAATATTACATAAAAAGTTAAAAGGCACGGGTAAATATTTACATTTATATACTGTTTTTAACCTATATGTGCTAATATTATAAAAATAAGTCGCATAATACTAAAAATAATTATCAAAAATTTTTACATCATACTTTAAAACATGAGCAAAAAACATACATTTCACTTATAATCACACAAAACATGCGTACATAAAGACAATTTGTTGAGCAATATGGCTCTGAAAAAATATACAATACATTTTCATATACCTATGAATATTTATGCACATTGAAAGAATACCGTACAACGGATTATCATTGTAAAACCGTTAACGGATAATAAATATCAAAATATTACACGACACATATACACAATATCATTCTTTTTAATATCTTTGCACCGACAATATAGAACATCGGACACATTATATTAAAATACGACAGCCCTTCCGTATGAGCCAAAAACTCATCGTTAAAGACGAAAAAACGCCGGTGTATCTTGCAGAATACGCTATGATAAACATTTATAACTGTGATTTAAGAGATGAATTTCTGTTAATAGCCCGACAGATTTTTTCATTAATTTTAAAATAACATATATAATATAAACAAAAAACATTAACCAACTTTAGAAATATGAGAAGAGTTTTTACCTTAGCACTGTCTTTATTGACAGGAAGCCTGTTTGCCAACGCACAGATTGACAACACGTTTTCTTTTATTGATGCCGAAGGAAATGTAATAGAAGACGGCACTACAATAAAACGTACAAACATTGAGAACGATACGTTCTACGGCCCTGTGATTCATTCGGGCTTGTCGGTAAAAAAGAACGTGGAAGGCTCGGTTTACGCAAGAGTTGACTACACTATAAAAGAGATGACTGAAGGAACTGCATATCAGATATGCTTTGTCAACTGCAAGTCGCCTAACCTTGAAGCCGGAAGCTACACCTCTGCCGTATCACCCATGATGGGCGACACAGAACCATTCATGGACGAATGGATACTCGACGCCAACTATAATCCTTTTGGCGACGACCCTGTAGCCAACGTAAAGCCCGGCTCGCTGATGACCATAACATATACAGTGAAGAAGCTCGCTGATGCCAACGACACTTCTGATGGAATTGCAGGCCCGTCGATAACCGTCGAATTTACAAACGAAGACGTTACATCGATAAGCGGAACTGTATCAGAAGACAACGGCAGCATTGTTGCATACTACAGCCTTGACGGACGCAAACTGACTGCTCCGAAAAAGGGTGTAAACATCATTAAGTACGCCAACGGAAAGACGGCAAAAAAAGTTATAAGATAATATAACCCCGACTATAAAACATAACAGCGTGGAAACCGTCTTGGCAGTTTCCACGCTGTTTTTATTTTCTGTAACAAAAGTCTGGCACAATTAAGAAGAAATCAGCCGCAACGGAGCACGCCTATGCCGCAACGGCGCGCAGCTTGCTGCTCAACGGCAGGATAAACAGGAGGCAGACAACGGCTCCGCATGCCATGACGAGGCCTGAAGTGAGGGTTATGTCGCCAATGCCTACAAGCGGACTCGAAAGGGCACCGGCAACAAAGCCGGAGGCACCGAAGATGGCACTGGCAGCACCGGCATTGTCGCGCTCGCTGTCGAGGGCTATGGCCGTCAAAGGCGGCTGCATCAGTCCGAAGCATATCAGCGTGTAGATATATGCCAGCATGACTATCCAGAGGGGCATGGCCGTGTTGAGCAGGAACGCAAGCAGCAGCGTGCCGGCAAGCATGCCCAGACCGCCGAAGCGCAGGCATGTGCCCTGACTGCGGAAACGCGTGGCCATGGCGGCACCAACGCCTATCATGAGCGCGTTCAGGCCGAAACAGAGACTATAGCCGAGCGGCGAAAGATGATACACCTGCTGCATGATAAACGGCGAAGAGGCTATGTAGGCAAAGAACATAAAGAAGCAAGCCATCTCGGCCATGACGGAAAGAGTGAAGCGAGAGTTGCGAAACACGCGGAACAGATTGCCGTACACCTTTATCACGCTCTTCCGTATGCGGTTGGCAGGCTGCAGCGTCTCAGGCAGAAACATACTGCACACCATGAGCACAAGTCCCACGGCAAGAATGACTGCAAAAACGCCTGTCCACGACGTAACGCCGGCCATAAGTCCGCCGACCACCGGGGCGCACACTGGTGCAATGCCGTTGATGGCGCCGAGCAGAGCCATGAAGCTGGCAAGCTCGCGGCCTGTGTACATGTCGGCCGACATGCTCTTGGCAATCACTATGCCTCCTGCACCGGCCAGTCCCTGCAGCACGCGCATGGCGTTAAACATAAATATATCTCCCGAGAATATGCACAGCAGCGACGCCACCACAAAGAGCAGCATAGAGCCAACCAATATGCGCTTGCGCCCATACTTGTCGGTGAGCGGCCCTATGAACAGCTGACCGGCGGCAAGACCTATCATGCCGGCCGTGAGGCTCATGGAGGCCAGCGCGGGCGTGGTGTGGAAATAGCCTGTCATCTCCGGCAGCACCGGAAGATAGAAGTCTGTAACGAACGGACCGAAGGCCGTAAGCATGCCGAGCGTGGCAGGAATAAATACTTTCATGTTTTGTTTCATTGTTATCCTCCATTATCTTATTCGGGTGCAAAGTTAGCAAAAATGTGTGAGCCGCGAAAAGAATCACGGCAGGCTGCCGACCACGCATATACTAAACCGCAGGGTTTTATAGACCAAAAACATAGACGGATATACGAAAAATATGGACGAAGACCGATTCAGACCTGACTAATCTCAAGAGTTACGCCTGCCCTACGTGCCTTTTGCCTCTGCCGCAACAACTTAGGGCAGCCATCCGTAGATAGCTCCGTGACACGTTAAGCAGGCCGCAGCCTGTCATTGTGTCACCGCAAAAATGTACGGATTTTCCGATGAAATAGAAAATAATAAGGCAGGCAGACTGCCTTAATGGTAAAGTATATTTACATTATCATGCAAAAGGTATGCTTTAGGAAAATAACTCGGCCACTTTTCAGCAGAAAACAGGCCGGTTTCATCGCACAAACAGCCCTGTTTTTTCATTGAAAAACGGGCGTTTTTGTCCCAAATCGGACAAAAATCTTTGCACAGAACGGCATCGGCGCATGTAACATACTGCTATCTAAGCTTTTGCGTTTGCACACGATTTTGAGCCATTTTTGCGGCCAAATGGTTTTTATTTTCAAATATCGCAGTATGAGAGCGTCAACAAAAATCAATGTGTAAGCATATCAGAGATTAAGGTTACAGATGTATTTTCAAGGCGACGGAAATGCTGCCGGCTATGTTTTCTGCGGATAATGCGGCGGTTACGGCAGAATGTCAGCGGCATAATATATCGCCAAGAGAGCTGACACAGACCGCTGCAGGACATCTGAGCGGCACATGAACCATTCAATATTCTACCTTTATTCTTCAGTTAAACGTAAGAACAAAGCCACACACCGGGTGAGCCCGCGGCTTTACTATAACAGGTGCAGGAAAACAAAAACCATGTATTGCGCTCCTGTAAAGCACAATACATGGTTATGTATCAAGGTGAAAAATACGATGAAATCGGCTATCTGACAAACTCGACACTGCCGGGAATCTTCTGCCATTTGCCCCTCACGGCAAACTTCAGCGTGCTTCCGCCCTTCTTGGTGTACGAGTAGGTGCCGTCAGAGTTGCGCTTTATCACGGCCGTAAAGTCTTCGCTGCCGTAGTCGTTGATCACTTCTATCTCGGCCTCATTCTTGCTTTTAATCTGCGACGACACGATAATCCACTTGCCCGTGCTCTGCTTAGAGGCGATGAATCCGTCCACTTTGCCCAGCACGGCCTGCCCCGGCACGTCCACGTTCTTGTCGTAGAGATTCATCGTTATGTATATTTTATATTCGTCGTTGTGCAGGGTAACGTTGAATGTTGAGTCGGTCTGCGCCGGCAACAGCAGCGGAACGAGGCTCACGAAGAGCGCAAAAATAAGTTTTTTCATAAGCTAAAATATTGTTTCTGCAAATTTAATCAGTTACGGCCAAACTCTTCTCTCAAAACATCTAAAAAACATTATAGGCGCAAATTATTTTCGTCAGCGCGGCATTTACAGTCATAACAGGCGCACGGCAGACGCTTCACGGATGCGATGAAACGGCGATTTTTCTGTCTGAAGGCCTATTATCTCCGCCACAATGCGCAATAGTAACAATAAGGCTTGTATCTCCCATAGACCACGAAAAGGCCCTGACCAGGCCTCGCAGGCATAAGACATAAAAAAAGCGCGCCGCTTTTGCGGCGCGCCATAGCTAAATCATATGAAAGACAAATCCGTTATCACAACGGTATTTTATATTTACGCAGAGAGCATTACTCTACGTTCATTTCCTTGAGCAGACGGTCAGCGTGGCCCCACTTGTCCATCATGAAGATGACATAGCGGATGTCAACACCGATGCAGCGTGCCAGGTTCTTCTCGAAGTAGATGTCGCTTGACAGGCTGTCCCAGTTGCCGTCGAAGGCCAGACCGATGAGTTCGCCCTTGCCGTTGAACATAGGCGAGCCGCTGTTACCGCCGGTGATGTCGTTGTTTGTCAGGAAGCAGAGCTGCATCTTGCCCGTTGTCTTGTCCTGATACTTGCCGAAGTCCTTGGCTGAAAGGAGTTCTGACATGATAGGCTCTGCATAATAGTCAGAGAAGTTGTCGCTGGTCTTCATCTTCTTGACGATGCTCTCGGCTGTTGTATAGTAGCCTGAAGGCGAGCCGTTCATGGTGAATCCGCCAACGCGTCCGTAGCTGAGGCGCATTGTCATGTTGGCGTCGCTGTAGTGAGGCATATCCTCTTCCATGCGCAGACGTGCGGCGCAGAGATATTTCTCCTGCAGAGCTATCGAGTCGCTGAGTGTTCCGAGAGCCTCCTTCTGGTCAGCAAGATACTTCTGGAGCGACAGTCCGAGCTGTATGCCCGGGTCTTTCTCTGTACCCTTCTTGTTGAAGTAGATCTTTGCGCCCTTCTTCATGAGGATAGACTTCTTGTAGAGATAGTCAACATAAGCCTTGCAGTTGCCCTTGAACTTCTTGTCGATTGTTGTATAGAACGACGGCAGATACTGCTTGTCTACGTGCTCGCGGTAGTTCTGGAGCAGCACAGAGAACACCTCTTTATCCAGTGCCTCGTCCCATGCGTCGCTGTTGTCCTCAAACTCGTTGTACATCTTCAGCGAGTCTTTCTCTGAGCCCTTGGCCTCCATGCCGTTGCAGTATTTGAGCGCACGTGATGTCAGCTCGCATGTTCCGTTGAATGTTTCATACCAGTAATAGAAGGCACGCATGCGGTCGAAACGCTCGCCGTATAGCTTTGCCATCTTGTCGAAGTCGAGCTTGCCCTGCAGGTATCCTGTCTTCTCCTGATACTGGCGGATAAGCTTCTCGTAAGCCTGCTTCTGACCGATGATACCGATAGAATCGATACATTTGTTCATACCCATAGAGTTTTTCCAGTAGTTGGCGCTCTGTGCGTACTTAGAGTCATACTTGATGCGCACAGCCTCGTCGGCCTGCATGTGGCGCTTCATTATCTCCTGCTTTACGCCGCGCACCTGCACACGTGTTGCGTTGCCTGCGTCGCGCATCTCCTTGATGCCGTAAGAAGAGAGATAACGCTCGGTGCTGCCGGGATAACCAACAGTCATTGCGAAGTCGCCGTCCTTGTATCCGTCGAGCGAAACCTGTGCCCAGTGAGGTGCCTTGTAGGGCACATTGTCCTTAGAATATTCTGCCGGGCCGTTAGTCTTCGGGTCGGCATATATACGGAACACGCTGAAGTCGCATGTCTGGCGCGGCCACATCCAGTTGTCTGTCTCGCCACCGAACTTACCCATAGACTTAGGTACGGTGAAAACGAGGCGCACGTCGGTAAACATGCGGTATGTAGTGGCAAAATACTGGTTGCCTTCATAGTATGGGTCAATCTCCACGTGAAGACCTTTGTCGGCCTGACGTGCCTCTTCTGTCATAGCGGCGGCAACAGAGTCGATGAGCTGTGTGGCCTCCTCGTCAGACAGTTTGTCGATGCCGAGAGCCTTGAGGCGCTGGCTTACGTCCTCCTGCTTAACCATGAAACTAACGAAGAGGTTTTCGTTAGGAAGCTCTTCTTCATAGCTCTTGGCATAGAAGCCGTTGAGCATGTAGTCGTGCTCCACGGTAGAGTGGCTGCGTATTGCCTCAAAACCGCAGTGATGGTTGGTGAATACAAGGCCATCGGGCGATACAACCACGCCCGAGCAGAAGCCGCCAAAGAGCACTACAGAGTTCTTGATGGCGTCCTTGCTGCCATAAATGTCGTTGTAAGGAAGACTGAAACCGTAAGATTTCATCTGGTCGTAAACAGCCTGTGGCAGGTTGTAGAGCGTCCACATTCCTTCGTCAGCATGAGCCATGGGGGCAGCCGCCATGAGCGCTGAAAGTAATAGAGCTTTTGCTTTTTTCATTGTGTATGTTTTAAAAGGATTAAGGATAATTGTCGATTATATTATTATATCTGTTACGGTCACTGACGTCCCGCGCCGCCACAGACGGCGGAAGGGGCACCGTGCGGCACGCTACTTGCGGAAGTATTTGCCGACGACGGGAAGCCCGGAAAGCGGGAAGTCGCGCTTAACGATCATTGCCATGAACATCACTATGAGCAGTGTGTTGACGCCGAGGGCAGCCCATACGGGCAGATCGGCGTTGGCAAAGCGCATGGCAACGAACATAACGAGGGCCACGCCCACATAGAGCATGATGTCTTTGACGGGATAGGCTATCGGATAATGCTTCTGTCCTACGAAGTAAGAGAGCAGCATGGCCGTGCCGTAGCCTGCAAATCCGCCCCACGCACAGGCAATGTAGCCGAAGCGGGGCACGAATATCACATTGACAAGGATGAGCACCAGGCAGCCTGCCCCGGAGAACCAGGCGCCCCAGATGGTCTTGTCGATGAGTTTATACCAGAACGACAGGTTGAAATATACGCCCATCATTATCTCTGCCGCCATCACGATGGGCACCACCTTGAGTCCGCTCCAGTAGTCGCGGCCGATGAGATGGCGCAGAATGTCCATATATCCTATCACTACGAGGAATGCCAGAAGGGTGAAGACAACAAAATACTTCATGGCCTTGGCGTAGGTTTCGCGGTTGTCTTTGTCCTTCGCCTTGCCGAACACGAACGGCTCGTAGGCATAGCGGAACGCCTGAGTTATCATGGCCATGATCATCGCTATCTTGCTGGCGGCGCCGTAGATGCCGAGCTGTGAGTGGGCATCGGCGTTCTTGTAGATATAGGGGGAGAGTATCTTGTCGGCCGGCTGANTAGGGAAAGAGTATCTTGTCGGCCGTCTGATTAAGTATTCCGGCAATGCCGAGCACCAGGATAGGCCAGCTGTAAGACAGCATGCGGCGCATGAGGGCGCTGTCGAAGGTGTATTTGAAGCCCGTAAGCTCCTTTACAAGCAGGAACATTAGCGAGGCGGAGCAGAACAGGTTGATATAGAACACATAGCCTACGCCCACCTCCGGACTGTAGATATTGCCGATAAAACCGCCGTTTCCGCCATTTTCGTAGAGCGCAGGCAGCAGCAGGAAGAACACAAGGTTGAGCGCAATGGTAAGCACGATGTTAAAGAGCTTGAGCGCGGCAAACTTTATCGGGCGCTTCTTGTAGCGCAGATATGCGAACGGGATACACTGAAACGCGTCGAGCGCAACGGCTATTGCCATAACCCACACATACGAGGGATGCTCTGCATAGCCCATAGCCGATGAAATGGGACCTATGAACGCCAGCACCAATGCCACGAACAGGAGCGACGTGAAGCCTACAGCCATGAGCGTGGTTGAGTAGACTTTCTGCGGATTTTCGCCCTCCTTGTTGGCAAAGCGGAAGAAGGTTGTCTCCATACCGTAGGTAAGGATGACGAGCAGCAGCGCCGTATAGGCATACACATTGGTTATAACCCCGTAGCCGCCGCTTGCCGCCGAGAGCTTGGCGGTGTAGAGAGGCACGAGCAGATAGTTGAGAAAACGGCCCACGATGCTGCTCAGTCCGTAGATGGCCGTGTCTTTTGCAAGACCTTTAAGATTACTCATAATATCTAATAAGTTATATTTTCTGACATCATATTAATGCCCTTCTTACTGCCCTGCGGCATCATCCGAAGAACATATAGCATATGGCTATGGCCGCTATCACGCCGGCAAGGTCGGCCAGAAGACCGCAGGCCACGGCGTGGCGGGTGTATCTTACGCCCACGCTGCCGAAATATACGGCAAGGATATAGAACGTGGTGTCGGTTGATCCCTGGAAGATGCAGCTCAGACGGCCCACGAACGAGTCGGCGCCGTAGGTTGTCATGGCGTCCACCATCATGCCGCGCGCACCGCTGCCCGACAGCGGTTTCATCAGTGCCGTGGGCAGCGCGCCCACAAAGTCGGTGTTGCCACCGCAGGCCTCAACCACCCATTTTATGCCGCCTATGAGCATATCCATGGCTCCCGAGGCGCGAAAAACGCCGATTCCAACGAGTATTGCCACCAGATAAGGTATTATCCTCACGGCCGTCGAGAATCCGTCCTTGGCGCCTTCGATGAACGCATCGTAGACGTTCACCTTCTTTCTGACTCCTGCGAGGATGAATGTTATGATGATGGTGAACAGCAGAATGTTGGCCACCGACGTGCTAACGATGTTCATCTGCTCCTTGTCGAGCCTGCCGAAGCCCCACATCACGGCTGCCACCGCAACGCAAAGACCGCCCAGGGTGAGCAGCATCACGCGGTTAAGCAGGTTGATGCGCTGGTACAGACTGGTGACGATGATGCCCGTCAGCGTTGAGAAGAACGTGGCAAGGAGTATGGGTATGAATATATCCGTGGGCTGTGCCGCACCCATCTGGGCACGGTAGACCATTATGGAAACGGGGATGATGGTTAGTCCCGACGTGTTGAGCACGAGGAACATTATCATCGGATTCGTTGCCGTGTCCTTCCTTGTGTTGAGCGTCTGCATCTGTTCCATGGCCTTGAGGCCGAGCGGAGTGGCAGCATTGTCGAGGCCGAGCATGTTGGCGGCTATGTTCATGAATATGCTGCCCGTAACGGGATGGCCCTTCGGTATGTCGGGAAAGAGGCGCGTAAACACCGGACTAAGCACCCTTGCCAGCGCATTTACCACGCCGCCGCGCTCGCCTATCTTCATTATGCCGAGCCACAGCGACAGCACGCCCGTAAGGCCGAGGGATATCTCGAAGGCCGTCTTGGACGAGGCAAACGTGGAGTTCATTATTTCGGGAAACACCTCGGTGTCGCCCATCACCACAAGCCTGAACAAGGCTATGACGAAGGCAACCACGAAAAATGCTATCCAAATATAATTCAGTACCATATAGTCTGCAAAAATAAGATTTTTATCCGGCTTTGCAAAAAGTTATGCCTTTTAATACATTTTTTCACGCTCTTTCGTCCGTCTGCGCGGCTTTTTTGCCACATGGAGGTTTCATCGGCGCCGCCACGGCGCATCACATGGATCACAGAACGACAACTGATGGGCACATGGCCCGAACGGACGAAAAGCCGGGATATATGTAAATATTTTTCATCATGCCGCAAACGGCTTTGCAAAAGGCCATGTTTCGCGCTGCAAAAGGTGCCCTTTCAGCGCCCGAAAGGGCACCTTTCAGAGGCTAAAAGACGGTCTTTTGGAAAGCCGCCTGTAACTGTCTGAAAGACAAGGCGTTGCCGACGGCACCATTGTCCGCCCGGCAACGCCTTAAAATGTGTGTCATAAATAGTATAGAAATAAAGGTTTTTGCTGTATCATGTATGCCGCCACGGGCGTCGTCACGACGCAGACGGCTGTAAAATCATCCTTGAAATCATGCCGAGAGCATGCCTCCGCGACGGCGCACGAGATGCATGTAGCGGTCGTAGACCTCGTCGGCTATGTCCTGCCATGAGCGTGCCAGCGTGGCGCGTGCGTTGTCGCCGGCAGCACGGCGCAGGCGATTGTCGGCAAGAATCTGCACCAGGCGCTCCGTAAAGCCCTGCTCGTCGGCACTGCACAAAAAGCCGTTCACGTTGTCTCTTATCACGCTTGCAGCCGTCGAGCCTTGCGCCATGAGCGACGGCGTGTGCATGGCTGCCGCCTCGCGCACCACGAGCGGAGCGTTGTCGTAGAGCGACGGGAAGAGGAATACGTCGGCAGCGGCATAACAGCGCTTAAGCTTCTCGCGGTCGGTTATCTGTCCGAGGAACGTCACTCTGTCGTCAAGTCCCTTTGACTGCACCATCTGCCGCAGTTCGCCGGCGGCATATCCCGTGCCAATGAAATACATGTGCCATGAGCGGTCGCGCATGTTGGCGAGCGAACGGATGATGAGCTGCGGATTCTTCTCATAGATATGCTGCCCCACGAAGAGCAGCACCGGCTCGCAGCGTCCTGCCCCGAGCATCGCGCGGCCTTCGCTCCTGAGCAGGTCTGTGCGTGTGTCGGCGGCAAAGTCGTTGCCGTTGTCCACCACTTCCACCCTGCCCTTGTAGCCATATTCGCGCAGAGTCTCCTCGACAGAAGCCTGCGGAATCCACACCTCATCGGCCTGACTGTAGAAGTCGACGACGTTTTTCACCATATAGTCGACAACCATCTTGTTTGGTATGGCGCGTTCAAAGTCGGCCCGGTATTTAGAGTGGAACGTGGCAACGATGGGGATGTTCTGCTCGCGCGCAATCTTCAGCGCCAGCCTGCCCGACGAAAACGGACTGTGGGCATGCACCAGCGAGAAGCCGACTTTGCCTATACGGGAGCGGAAAGGCAGGTCGACACGCGGGAACCCCATGCGGTAAGGCTTGCGCATGGGTATGGGCAGAGAGAAGTAATTGTAAACGGGAAACTCCTCATCATACACCGTACCGGGCACCGAAGGCGTCACCACGCACACGTTGTTGCACTTGCGGTTGAGCCACCGCGCATAGTTCTGCACCGTTACAGACACCCCGTCCATTATCGGCGGAAAGCAGTCGTTGAAAATTCCGAGCATCTTTTATATGTTTTATCTTGTTATGCCGCAAAGTAACAAAACACTGATTACTCCGGCGTTGCTATCGTCTGACAATAGCGTTTCAATGTGTTTACCTTTGTGTTACTTGATGTCTCTTTACCGTTCAACGCCCGTTCTGCGTGCTTATTCTGTCTTTCACGGTTGACATTCACGGCACCTGACGGAACAAAAAAAGCGGAGGCGTGCCGCCGCACTGCCTCCGCAAAGAATATATGTATATGATTTTATTGTCCAACCGGCGCGAGCAGGTCTGCCACGTCGTCAATATTTCCGTCGCAAGGAGCCGGCTCTATGTCCAGCAGACGCGACAGAAGAGGATATATGCAGGTGTTGTCGAACATGGTGGTCTTCACATATCCGTGCTTGAAGTCGGGCCCCTCGGCACGGAAGGGCACGTTAAGTTCGGAGTTGTAGGGGTCGAATCCGTGGTTGCCGGGTATCACCCTGCCGTCTTCCGACACCACCCAGCCCACGTCAGGCATTACCACTATCGGCGCAATGTTGCGGTTGGTGCCGTAATGGAAGCACTCGGGCACTTCATCTTTCTTCCACGTCCGTATGTGCGCCACGCCCCTCAGGGCATTCATTATGTCGTCTTCGTGGCCCTTCTTCGGGAATATCAGCGTGGGCAGGTCTGCCATGACGCGCTCACACCATTCGGGTTTCAGATATTCAGATAGGCGTATTATGCGCTCGGACGATGTGGATGCCATGCCGTGGTCGGACGTAACAATGAAGTTGATGTCCTGTCCGCAGGGCAGAGCGCGCAGCCTTTTGTACAAGCTGCACATCAGCGAGTCGAGCTCCTCGACGGCCTTACGCGTCTGCTTAGATGCCGGTCCGTACGAGTGTCCGCTGTGGTCGGGCTCGTTAAAGTATATCATCACGAGCTGCGGACGCACGCTGTCGGGCAGCGTCAGCAGGCGTTCTGCCTCGTCAAGTCGTTCGGGAAAGGTCAGCAGAGGCTTCTTTGCATAGTCCTTGTAGTAGTCGGGATACATGCCTTTGATGGCCACATCAGAGCCGGGCCAGTAGACCACGCCCACCTTTACGCCCTGACGCTTTGCCGTGAGCCATATCGGTTCGCCTCCATAGAACGAGCCATCCTTGCTCGTTGCCTTGTCGCTTATGCTGTAGGTGCGGCCCGAAGCCACGTCATAAAACCTGTTGGCTATTATTCCGTGATGGTCGGGCACGAGTCCTGTGGCAAGCGTATAGTGGTTGGGGAATGTCTTCGAGGGGAACGACGGGCGCATAACGGCGCTAACGCCGCGGCTTCCGAGCGAGTCGAGAAACGGCGTGTCGTACATCATCGGATAGTCCCAGCGGCATCCGTCGAGCGACACTATCACCGTGTAATGACGCCCGGCGCACAGCCTTACGGCTGCAAATGCGAGCAGCAGGAAGGTAAGCAAGCTAATTTTTCTAATGTTCTTCATCTCTATTATCACGTATTTATAAATGTTGAATGTCATCATGCACACGGCGGGGGCAAAGCCTCAACGCTCTGTTATAATTTAAGGCGGGTTCTATAAATCCGGCTTCCGATGACTGTCTTTGCTGCTGTCATGCTGTCTATTCCGAATTTATAGAACCCGCCTGTATTCTTTTGCCTTGGCCTTACCTCTGATATCAGTTAAGCAGGGCGTTTATCTCGGCGTCTATGTCAGTTATCTGCGAGTCGCGCTTCTTCACCTCGTTGTTGCGGTCTATGAGGAAGAAGGTTGGTATGCTGCTCACGTTATAAGCGGCAAGGTTCTGCGACTGCAGTCCCTGCGGGTCTCTTACGCTTATCCATGGCAGTGCGGCAGTCTGCGTTTTCCAGAAGTGTTCGTCCGGATCGAACGCCACCTGATATATCTCGAAGCCGCGGTCGTGATATTTGTTATACAGCTCGCGCATCTCCATTATACGCTTTGTAGAGCCGTTTGAGCCGAAGACATGGAAGTCGAGCATCACCACCTTGCCCTTCAGGTCGGTCAGGCTGCGGCGGTTGCCCTGATTGTCGAGCAGCGAGATGTCTATGATGTTAGACACGTTCACCTTGCTGGCGTCGATGTTCTGGGCTGCCATCTTGTTGCGCATGATGCGCACGTTCTTCATGCCTTCAATGGCTATGTTGTGCAGGTTCTTGCCTCTCAGGGCGTCGGGATGATAAGTGTCCCAGCTTGTTGCCACCGCTGCAAACACCTTAACGTCGTCGGCATTCTCGCGCGGGTTGAATATCAGCATGTTGCCGAGCGTCTGGAACAGTGCGAAATACGACGATGCGCGCATCGGTGCCTTATAGATATAGTTGCGCTTTATGTCTTCCTTATATGCAGCCACGAGCTTTCCGATGCTGTCGCGCGTAAGGTCGTAGCCCAGGTTGGGGTTGTTCTGTACGGCTATCACGCGGTTCTGCAGGTCTATCTGCTTCAGGGCGAGCTCTCTGATGGTGGCACATTCGGCCGAGCCGTCAACGGTATATCCCGTTGCCATCGACGGATACGACGCCTTTACGTCAACCGTCTCGGTTGAGTCAACGCTGAGGTTGATTATCTGTCCGGCTATTCTGAGCCTGTAGAACTCGGGAGCATCGGGAGCCTTTCCGCTGAAGCTGAAGGCACCTTTGTCGTCGAGCTTAACCGAATCGACCACCACCGGTCCGTCGAGACTCATGTTCTCAAGATACAGCACAGAGTCTTTGGCCTCGGTGACAGTTCCGTTTATATGAAACTTCTTGTTGTTGCAGGAGGTCAGCATGGCCGCCATGAGGGCCAGCGTGCACAAGCATAATGATGAAAACGTCTTCTTCATTTTATATTAGTTTTATTATTTGCAATCCGGCAAACACGGCCAGCAGTCCCAGCGCCACGCTGCCGCCGACATAAAGGGCCATCATGGCCGCGCTGTCGGCACGCAGGAGCGAGAGCGACTCGTTCATGAACGTGCTGAACGTGGTGAATCCTCCGCAGAAGCCTACCGTGAGGAGAAGCTTCAGCGCAGGGCTTATACTGATGTTGTTTTCCGCAAGTCCGTAGACCATGCCTATCAGCAGGCATCCCAGAATGTTGACCGTCATGGTGCCGAAGGGGAAATTAGACAGTGCATTGTCCTGCACAAGCTTCGACAGCAGATAGCGGGCCACGCTGCCGCAGGCTCCGCCCAAGGCCACTAAAAGTATATTTTTCAACATGCTTGCAAAGTTAATGCAAGTTGAGTGAAATACAAAATAAAAGGGCGTGAAACAGTCTTTTATTTTTATTTACGGGACAATATTTACATTATCAAAATATGAAGCACGAGAGGAAACGAGGCCGACTAATCCGCAAACGCCAAAAATCTGTAAGCAAAACTTGCCTTAATGCTTACAGCATCTGCCGCCGACATATCTACAAAAGAAAACCGTTAAGCAAAACAAAGCATATTGCTTACAATATAAAAGGTCATCTTTCAGACGGCAAAAGACGGCCTTTTAGACGGCAAAAGGTGGCCTTTTGGAATGCAAAAGACCACCTTTCATCTTATATATATCTGTCCGCCGGACAATTGTGCCTATGCCATGACATCTGGACGCGGCACAAACCAACCCTCCAGCCGCCTACATTAACTCAATACATACGCCCAGTTTGCGCCATCCGAGACATCATCATCGCGCACGGCGGCGCAGGCGGCGTATCCACAGATAATAGCCCGTAAGGGGCAGCGTGGCGCCAAACAGGGCGGCGACGAACCACAGCAAGCGAGTGAGCATACCGCCCCACGTGCCCATGTGGACAGACATTATCCAGCCGCGCAGCTTTGACGACCTTGCCGAGTCGGCGTAGGGCGACGACGACGTTATGCTGCCCGTCGACTTGTCGAACGTATATTTGTCGGCAGCACGCTGGTTGCCAAGTCCGCCGAAAGCCACCTCGGCCGTACCGTCCGACACGGTTATCTGCTCATATTCGGGGTTGCGGGCGCGCAAGGCGTCATAGGCAGTCTGCCACATGGCACACGCGGCAGCATCATTCCGGCCCTTTTCACGGGCGCCTTCAGCCCTATTCCTGTCTCCTTTCGCCTTGCTTTTTCCCTTCTTCGCCTGCTCGGCATACGCCACGGCGCCGCTCTTGGGCACCTCGCTGACGCCGAAGAGGGCATAGAAGCCCTTGCTGTACCACTGGAACGACCATGTAAGTCCGGTAAGAGCCATGACGAGCAACAGCAGTAGGACATACATTCCGCCTGCCACGTGCAGGCCTCGCCACAGCAGATGGCGGCCCTTCGATGCGGTTATCTTCAGACTGTTGCGCAGCATGCGGCGCGACTTAGGCCACCATATCACCACGCCCGACAGCAGCACCAGCACAAAAACAATGGTGGATATGCCCACAACGGTGCGGCCCCAGAACACTCCGCCGCTGTCGTCACGACTGTCTAACAGCCAGCGGTGAAGCTTCAGCATCGTAGCGAAAAACGCCGGACGCTCATACAGCCCCTTCACCTCGCCCGTATACTGGTCTACATACACGGCAGCGCGGCGCGGCTTTGAGAGATTTACCTTGCATGCCATCTCTGGGTCGGCATACATCGTTACGCCCGTAACCCTTACGTCTTCGGGCAGCGTCTGCTCAACGTTCCTCACGAGACTTTCTATCGGCAGCGCCGTGTGCTGAGGTCTGTCTACATACAGCACGTCGTGCCTTAGCAGCTTAACGGCCTCGGGCTCAAACACAAGCATGGCGCCCGAGAAGCATATCAGCGTGACTATGATGCCGAAAGGCACCGAAAGCCACAAGTGAAACTTTAAGAAAATCTTTTTCATATACTATTATTCAACGTCATTTTTGTCAAATTATTATCTGCCGGAACATGCTAAGATGCACTCCGGCAGACCTCCGCCTGCATGACGGCGACATATCATCAGCACTGATCAGTCAATGCGTCCTACGGCCGTCACTGTGGTTGCACCGCTGACGGTGAGCCCCTTTGTGGCCGCACCTGTGGCAGGATCAATCTTCCATATGGCAGGATAGCCCGACCCGGTGTTCACCGACACGTATGCATATCCGTCGGCCATGTAAGGCGTAGAGCCGAAGCCTGACACGTCAGAGGGCAGGCCCGTGACATCGGTCAGAGTCTTTGCCGACGCATTGAACACGGCAAGGCGGTTGGCAGTCTTGTCCGATGAGGTAATCGGGGCATCATACATAAGGAACAGAAAGCTGTCGCCGCCAATATACCAGCTGCGCAGAAGTCCGTTGGGCGACAGCTGCTCAAGGTTGCAGTAATAGTCGTCAAAGTCCTCAGTCGACGTGTCTATGCGCACCACTCCTGCCGGCAGCGTGGTCTGCTGGCGTGCATCGGCCATCGTCTTGGCATAACTGGGCGATATGACGTAGACATACCGGCCGTCGTCCGTTGCCCATACCATCTGATAATACTGCGACTTGTTGCGTCCGCAGGCATAACTTATCTTGTCGGTCTTTATCAGTTTCTTCTCCTTCAGTGTCCTGTCGGCAAACACAGCCACCCAACATTCGTCGGGCCACTGGGTCCATTGCAGCTCATCTTTGTCGTAAGCGCTGCTGTTTGTGCCGCCGCTCTCGGTCTTGATAAGGTCTTCATAGCCCGGGCGCACCCACTTATACTGAGTGCGGGCGTCGTCTGTAAACTGCTGACAGCCATACTGCGACAGTCCCATCGGCACGGCTGCGCTGTATATCTTGCTGCCCACCTGCTCCAGTCCGGCAAGAGTTACATACTCGCCGTTGCCCAGAAAGTTCTCGCAGATATAGTCCTCATCGGCCACGGAAGTATCGTTGCCGTCAGTAGCAACGGTGTTCGACTCGAATGTCTCGCTGTCAACATCGAGATAAGACACCTTGAACGCCTGCGGCAGATAGCCCGTAACGGGGTCGGCCCATGCCGCGTTGCCGTCGCCGCTCGACGTCGTCATGATGTAGTTGTCATACAGGCCGTAGGTGGTGAAGCGCGTAACGTAATACTCCTTGGCACGCTGCTCAAGCGCACCTGTAGCGCTGTTGCGCACATAAGAGTAGGTTGTGCCGCTCTCGCCCTGATGATAGTTGAGCGCATAAAGATACTTGCGGCCGTGGAACACCCAGTAGGTGGCGCCGTCGTTGGCAAGTCCCGAAGGCGTTATCTCGCCCTCAAGCGACGCTGCCGAGGTGAGGATGTTGGCCGTGGTGTTAGAGCCTGTGACTGTGGTTGCTATCACATAAGGGTTCGTAATGCCTGAAGCTGCACCTCCGCCATCGTCAGCGGCATCGTCAGAACATGACGCAAAGAAAACTCCGGACGCAGCAATGGCCAGCATTCCGGCAAGGAAACGGTTCTTATTCATTTGTCTTAAATTTATTATTTAGTTTAACTTTATCGTTTATCCTTCGTGTAACCGGCATCTCATCTGCCTAAATATATCCTCACCTTGCCGTAGAATGCGCGCCCCGCCTTTTGCAGACTGAAGTTGTCGTAGAGCTTCTCATTGGTGAAGTTGCGGCACTCAAGCGACACGTTGTAGCGTCCGCGGCACATGCTGTAGGTAAGAGTGAGGTTGTGGGAGAACTGCGTAGGCACCATATAGTCGCTCAGATTGACGGCCTGCACGCCTTCGGAATAGTAACAGAAGCTGTGCAGATACTGATTGTCGTAGGTCACTGTGAGCATGTTTCCTTCTTTCAGAAGGTCGTGCCAGTAGAAGTTTACGTCGGCATCGGCAAACTGCCATGGCACGTTTGGCATGCGCGACTTATACACGGGATTGGCCACCGAGGTGCTGCCCACCATTATCTTCTCGTTGTCGCGCACGTCCATGCGGGTGAAGTTGCCGCCAATGCTGAGCCAGCGGTCCAGGGTGTAGCGTGCCGAAAGATTGAATCCGGTTGTCTTCACCTTGCCGTAGTTCTCATAGTAGGCACCCTCGCGGTTGCCGCTGAGCTCGGCAATGCTGCGCTGGATGTAGTCGCGCGTGTCGCGGTAGACCAGTCCGCCCTCCACGTAAAGCGAGTGACTGCCGAACGACTTGCTCCAGCTAAGGCTTAAATTGATGTTGTCGCTGCGCTCAGGACGTATGAGCACGCTGCCCGTCTCGAGGTCTTCGTCGCCGAACATCTCCTCTATCGTGGGCAGGCGGCAAGCCTTTTCATACGACAGCTTGGCCTGCAGTCCGTCAGCGATGAAGCAGGTTCCGGCCGCGCCATAGCCCCAGGAGTCTATCGTACGGCTGGTTTTTACATAGCTGCTTGCGTTCTCGTCGACAGCCACCGGCCCCGACACATACTGGCGGTAGTACTTGCCGAAGAGCGAGATGTTCCACTTTTCCGAAGGCAGGAGCCTGTATGAGAGTCCGGCTATGTTCTTTCTCATGTCCTTGGATATGGGGTCTTTGTCCTCTCGTCCGTACAGAAGCGACGTGTTGTCGCGGCTAAAGGCATTGAACACGTTGTTGAATGTCAGCGTGTGCATCCTCGCTATGCGGTATGTTATGTTGAGAGTGGCATTCCAGTTGTCGTTGTCTGCCCTCGAGTAGAGATACGACTGCTCTCCCGGAGAGCTTGTGCGCTGCCGCTCGCCGAGCCAGTTGTAGCGGTAGCTTGCCGTGTCGACGTTGGTGGTTGAGTTGCGGTTATAGTTGGCTGTGGCCACGAGGCTGAGCCCCTTGACAAAGAGGTCGCGCTTTGAATACTCGATCGACGGCATGAGCGAATAGCCGTGGCGGTGCTTCTGTCCGTACACAGTCTTCTGTCTTACGCCTGTCTGTATCTCCTTGTACATGTGAGAATAGGTGAAGCCGAACATCAGCTTGTCGGCCCAGCTCTTGTCTGTCAGTCCGAACTTTGCCACCACTGCCTCATTATGATAAGTGTCGTTGAAGCGCTTTACGCTGTAGAGCGTCTTTGTATCGATGCTCTGCGAGCCGAAGTCGAGCACCGGAGCATCAACTCGGTAGCTGTTGTCGGAGTAGTTCTGAAAGGCGTTTATCTCATATGTGAAGCCGTTCTTGAACGTCTGTCCGAAGTTTATGTACGACTTATGTGTATTGAATGAGCCATACGAATAAGATGCGTCAAGAAACCAGCTGCGGCGCTTGCGGTTGGTGACGATGTTGACAACGCCGCCTATGGCATCAGTGCCGAAGCCCACAGGCACCACGCCCTTGTAGACCTCTATGCGGTCGGCAAAGCTCACGGGTATGTTGTTCAGCCCGAACGAGCTGCCCACGCCTTCCTGCGGCACACCGTCGATGAATATCTTTACGTGCTTGCCGCTGAAGCCGTCGAGCATGAGGTTCATGTCCGACCCTACTCCGCCCGACTCCCTGAGCTTAAGTCCGGGTGTCTTGGCGAGGGCCTCGCTCAGCGTCTTGGTGGTGTTGAGCATGTCGCGGGTGTCAACTGCCACGGCGTTGTAGGCTGAGTTTTTCACTCTGCTTACGCCTGCCGACACCACCGAAACCTCGTCAAGCTGTATGGCGTCTTCCTTCATACGGACATTCAGTTTCAGCCTTACGCCGGCCTCGATGGCGACGGTCTGCTCTACGGTCTTGTATCCTACGGCCGACACCACAAGGCTGTAGCGCCCTGCCGGGGCGGTTATATGATATATGCCCTGCATGTCTGTATGGCCGCCGTATGATGTGCCCTTCAGCCTGACCGTGGCGTATTCCACTGCCTGCTTGCCGTCTGTTACTATCTTTCCCGATATTGTTCCGCTGCCGCCTGTCTGCGCATGCAGTGTAAGCGATATAAGAACATTAATTAAAATAAGCGTTAATCTGAAGCCTTTTGCTTTCACTTTGACAAGTATTTTCGTTAATAAATAAAACCGCTGCAAAGTTAATTGTAAATAAAAATGCCTGCAATAGCAAAAAATCGGTATTTTTATGGCCCTGCAGAGGCACACACTTGCCGGGGCGGATAATAATTTATGGGTATTCAGGACGACGGAACGAAAAGATGTTAAATAAGTTAATTGGCATTGCTGAAACAGCCGTATTTTTGAAAGCGGAACGTATTCCGGAATGAAAAACACGAAAAAACGGCATGTTTTATAACACCTTATCAATCAGTACATTACGCAAACGGCATGACAAATGGCACGAAACGGCAAGGCGAAAGGCCACCTTTTGCAAGGCGAAAGGATAGCTTTTAGGGCGTAAAAGGATGCCTTTTGCAGCATAAGAGCATGGCTTTCTGACTGAAAAACGGGACGAAAATCAATGAAGGAATGATGAGCTTGGGGAATTTCTGACCATAAACGGCATGACGGACATGACAAAACGGACATTAGAGCGGCAAGACACGGCCCCGTGGAACGCCGAAACGCGCTCCGCGATGTGTTAAAACAAAAGGCAGAAATCGGCCTCAACGTTAAAATATCATAATGTTATGACACAATTAAGCGGCTGTTGCGTATATATAAAGCGGAGGCACAACGCATCTGCCGCAAGGCCCTCGCCCATCGCTCATGCCTACGCCCCGGCTGCCAGACGGCATGCACATATACGGCAGGGCGGCAAAACAAAAAAGCGGCAACCGCATGGATGCCGCTCTGAAAGTGGTCTCACCGAGAATCGAACTCGGATCTAATCTTTAGGAGAGACTTGTTCTATCCATTGAACTATGAGACCAATCCGACTGCAAAGTTAGTCAGTTTATGACGTAAAACCAAATAAAATGTGAAAAATCATATTAACAATTAAACTTTTCACGCTTAGAAACATCACAATAGGTGTTATGAAGAAACTTATTATTTTTAGTCTGTTAGTATTATACGCCGCCATATGCCATGCGCAAGGCAGCGTAAGGGGAAAGGTTGAGGATACACAGACGGGAGAGGCTATGCCCTTCGTCAACGTTGCTGTGTATAACCGTGCAACATCAAAATTCGTAAAAGGTGCCATCTCAGACGAGAAAGGCCTGTTCTACATCGACAAGCTGCCCTATGGCAACTACACCGTGAAGCTTACCTACATAGGCTACACCACGGTTGAAAAAGCGTTCAGCGTGGCCGAAAACAGAAGGCACATGAACTTTAAGAAGATCTACATGAACGACGACAGCCAGACGCTCGAAGAGGTTACGGTGACGGCACAGAGGCCTACAATGAGGCTCGAGGTTGACCGCAAGTCGTTCGACGTTTCGCAGGACATCACCAATGCCGGAGGCGACGCCACTGACGTGCTGGAGAACATCCCGTCGGTAGAGGTTGACACTGACGGCAACATATCGCTGCGCGGCAACACCAGCGTGGAGGTGTGGATCAACGGAAAGGCAAGCGGACTGACAAGCGACAACCGCGCCGAAATCCTTCAGCAGCTGCCTTCTGAGAGCATAGAGAGAATAGAGGTGATAGACAACCCGTCGGCAAAATTCAGCGCCGAGGGAAGCGCCGGCATCATTAACATCATACTGAAGAAGAACCGCCAGGCCGGATACTACGGCTCTGTGCAGGCCGGAGGAAGCACGCGCGGAAGCGCCAACGTGAACGGCAACATCAACTTCAACATCGGACGCTTTGAGGGATACGCAAGCCTTGGCTACCGCCACCGCAGCAACGACGGCGGCTCGATGAGCTATCAGGAGTATCTCAACACAAACGAATATCAGTCGTACACGGCCGACAACGACCGCATGGGCAACAATATGTTCGCACGCGCCGGACTAACCTTCCGCGCAACCGACAAGGACGAGTTCACACTGAGCGGAATGACAATGGTCGGCGGACACAAGAACGGAGGCACAACGCCGTATCACTATGGTACGATAGGCGCACCGCAGGACAGCTACATCATGCTGCGCCGCTCGTCGGGAAGCTCTGACATGAACATGTACTACGGCGAATTCAACTACCGCCACAACTTTACCGACAAGCATTATCTCGACTTCACCGTCGACTTCAACAAATGGAAGATGGACCAGAGCAACATCTACCAGGACAGCACCACGTATATCGACGAGCCGCTGCCCACAGAATACGACTACCAGAACCGCCCGATGCTGATGAACAACAGGTCGTGGGAGGTGAAACTCGACTACGAGAACCCCATAACCGACAAGATTATGCTTCAGGCAGGATACCAAGGCAACTTCAGCCGAGAGAACTCTCCGCAGGAGTCTTTTATCGACGACACGTCATGGGACGGTGTAAACCAGGTGGAAGACGAGGCTTACTACAACCGCTTTATCTACAACATGGACCTGCACGCGCTCTATGCAACGGCAACGATGAAGTTCGGCAAGTTCGGCGTAATGGCCGGTCTGCGCGGCGAATACTGGCGTGTGAACACCGAAAGCTACAACTACGAGCAGGAACACGACCCTTCGAAACGCGACAATCCGTTCAAGAAAGACTATTTCGAACTGTTCCCGAGCGTGTTCCTCTCTTATCAGCTCGACGAGACACAGCAGCTGCAGCTCAACTATACACGCCGTCTGCGCCGTCCGTGGGGAGGCCAGCTCAACAGCTTCAAGAACACACGCGACGCATCGATGATATCGTTCGGTAATCCCGAACTTACCCCGGAGTTCAGCAACTCGTTCTCGCTCAACTACCTGAAAACATGGGACGCTCACTCAATGCTTGTCAGTGCATACTATCGTCCCACAAGCGACGTCATACAGCAGATAAAATATCAGAGCAGCACGGACAACATGATGTATCAGACCTACATGAACGTGTCTAACAGCCTGAGCACCGGTCTCGAACTGGTATTGAAGAACAGAATATGCCGCATACTCGACCTCACCACCACGGCAAACGCCTACTACTACAAGCTCGACGGCTTTACATACGACGTGGACGGCCAGACCGTTACAGGCGAGAGCAACAACAACTTTACATGGAACGCACGCATGCAGGCTTCGCTGATGCTGCCCTGGGACATATCTCTGCAGCTGTCAGGACGCTACCGCGCACGCCAGGTGATCACACAGGGATACCGCAAGGCCAACTTCAGCATGGACCTGGGTCTGCGCAAGACATTCCTCGACAAGAAGCTGACGCTCGCCATCAACTGCCGCGACCTGCTCAACTCGCGCAAGTTTGAGAACTACACAAGCTCGGACACCTTCACACGCTATCAGAAAAACTGGAGAAGCGGACGCACCGTGAACCTCTCGCTGACATGGAACTTCGGTAACATGAAGGCAAAGGCACCTAAGAAAAAGGTCAACAACAGCGCCAACGAAGGCTCTGAGAACATGAACGGAATGGAGAACGGATACGAATAGACCAGACCAATAAATAGTTTAAGTTATTTATAACGCAACACATCGCAGTGCGACCGGCCGTCAGAATCTATCACGGATAGAACCGACGCCGGTCGCATTTTATATATTTACGCCGATAAAGAAACAACGGGGACAAGGGCACTGCACCTACATAATAAGACTGAAGGCAACAAGTAAGGCAACTGAAGGAATTCCCTCAGTCGGCATTGCGCCGCGTCTTGAACGACAAGATATAGCAGCTCACGCCCAGGGCAACGGCAAGCATGGCGGCACGCAGCCACCAGGAGTCGAATATCAGCACCACACAATGAAGCGACGTGAGCCACAGCAGCGACAAAGCCACTATCTTGGCGCGCAGCGGTATGCTGCGGTCCTCGCGGAAGCTGCGTATGTACGGACCGAGATATCTGTGCCCGAGAAGCCACCTGTAGGCACGCGGCGAACTGCGAAAGAACATCGCTGCCGCAAGCAGAAGAAAGGGCGTGGTGGGCAGCAGGGGCAGAAATATGCCTGCAACTCCCAGCACCAGCGACACAGAACCTATCAACATGAAAACATATTTCATGCCGCAAAGATAATAACACGGCACGAAATAACGGCACAATAGCGGCATAATAAGTTATGTCAGGGCATGTATTGACGCCTGAGAGGCATGACCGGCGGCCTCCGGCGGCGGCATTCATAAAAATAAAAGACGCATGCACCAGCATCATGGAGCATGCGTCTTTATATTATCCGGTTATATTTTATATGCTATAACGTTGTCTTCCGTAAGGCAATGTCAGCCCTGCCGCAGCGTGCCCGAGGGCCGCCCGCACGGCGTTATGCCCAATGCATCAGCACACCTGGCTGCCCGGCTTAACGTCGGCAGAGGTTGTAATGACGCTCAGAGAGCCGTCGAAGTCCTCAGCAGAGAGTATCATGCCCTGGCTCTCGATGCCCTTCAGTTTGCGCGGAGCAAGGTTGGCGATGAAGCAGACACGCTTGCCCACGAGGTCTTCGGGCTTGTAGAACTTGGCAATGCCGCTGACGATGGTGCGGTCCTGACCGCTTCCGTCGTCGATAGTGAACTTGAGCAGCTTGTCGGCTTTCTTCACTTTCTCGCATGCCTTGATGAAACCTACGCGTATGTCGAGCTTCTCAAAGTCCTCGAAAGGTATGTTAGGCTTAATCTCCTTGGCCTTGTAGTTGGCAGCCTCGTTGGCCTTCTTGGTCTCCTCGAGCTTCTTGAGCTGGAACTCTATGACGTCGTCCTCTATCTTCTCGAAGAGCAGTTCGGGCTCAGCAAGCTGATGTCCGGCCTCGAGAAGGTCGGTAGAGCCGAGCTGATTCCAGTCGAACTGGTCGATGTTTATCATCTTGCGGAGCTTTGCGCTGCTGAAAGGCAGGAACGGCTCGAAGGCTATTGCCAGGTTGGCAACGAGCTGGAGAGATATGTTGAGGATAGTCTCCACGCGCTTCATGTCGGTCTTTGCAACCTTCCAAGGCTCGCAGTCGGCTATGTACTTGTTGCCGATGCGTGCAAGGTTCATTGCCTCCTTGAGGGCATCGCGGAACTTGAAGTTGTCGAGCAGATGCTCAACGTTGGCCTTGACGTCCTTAAACTCCTCGATGGTCTGCTTGTCGATGTCCTGCAGTTCGCCGCAGGCAGGCACTACGCCGTTCCAGTATTTCTTGGTGAGCTGCAGCGCACGGTTTACGAAGTTGCCGTAGATGCCCACCAGTTCGCTGTTGTTGCGCTCCTGGAAGTCTTTCCATGTGAAGTTGTTGTCCTTTGTCTCGGGCGCGTTGGCGGTGAGCACATAGCGCAGCACGTCCTGCTTGCCGGGCAGCTCCTCGAGGTATTCATGAAGCCATACCGCCCAGTTGCGTGATGTAGATATCTTGTCGTTCTCGAGGTTGAGGAACTCGTTTGCAGGTACGTTGTCGGGCAGGATGTAGCCTCCGTGAGCCTTAAGCATTGTGGGGAACACGATGCAGTGGAACACGATGTTGTCCTTACCGATGAAGTGAACGAGGCGTGTCTCGGGGTCTTTCCACCACTTCTCCCAGTCCTCGGGCATGAGTTCCTGGGTGTTTGAGATGTAGCCTATCGGGGCGTCGAACCATACATAGAGCACCTTGCCCTCAGCTCCTTCAACGGGAACGGGTATACCCCAGTCGAGGTCGCGGGTCATGGCACGCGGCTGCAGGTCGAGGTCGAGCCATGACTTGCACTGTCCGTAGACGTTGGGACGCCACTCCTTGTGTCCCTCGAGTATCCACTGCTTGAGCCAGTCCTGATACTCATTGAGCGGCAGATACCAGTTTTTGGTCTCCTTCAGCACGGGCTGCGAGCCGCTGATGGCGCTCTTGGGATTGATGAGTTCTGTAGGGTCGAGGTCTGATCCGCACTTCTCACACTGGTCGCCATAGGCCTTCGGGTTGTGGCAGTGAGGACATTCGCCCGTTATGTAGCGGTCGGCGAGGAACTGATGTGCCTCCTCGTCGTAATACTGCATTGAGGTTTTCTCGATGAGCTTGCCTTCTTCGTAGAGCTTCTTGAAGAAGTCTGACGCAACCTTTGAGTGTGTGTCAGAGGTTGTGCGGCTGTAGATGTCGAACGAGATGCCGAAGTCGGCAAAGCTCTTCTTTATCATTGCGTGATAGCGGTCTACAACCTGCTGCGGCGTTATGCCTTCTTTTTTTGCGCGGATGGTGATGGGCACTCCGTGCTCGTCGCTTCCGCAGATGAATCTAACGTCTTGTTTCTTAAGTCTGAGATAGCGCACATAGATGTCTGCCGGCACATAAACTCCGGCCAGGTGGCCGATGTGCACTCCGCCGTTGGCGTAAGGCAGGGCGGCGGTTACGGTGGTGCGCTTGAAATGTTTATCTTCCATATAGTGTAAATAATACTTTATTTCCTTTTGAACGGCAAAGTTAATATAAATCGGGCGGACTACAAAACGAAAACGCTTTTTTCGTGGAATGTAGCCCCTCGAAGGCCTTGCGCAGCTGCTTCGGCGCGGCTCATGGCTGCCGTCGGCGGCAGGCACAGGCGGTGTCAGTGGGTGGCCTTATACCAGTTGGTGTCAACCACGTCGGCGGCAAGCGAGTGGGTGCTCGGCTCCGAGGTGGTGATGCCCGAATAGGTGTTTATGTCGACGGCTCCCCTGTATGACGAATAATACTGCTCGGTGTGCACGGCATAGGGCACGGCGCGGGCCAGGCGGGCCTTGAACTCGACGAGCAGGGCCTCGTCGGGACAAAGATGCTCAACGTAGTCGCCGAAGTCGAAGAACAGCACGGGCGTGTATCCGTCCATGCGCTGCAGGCTGTAGAGCTGCAAACTGTCGAACTCGTAGCGGCTGTTTATCAGCTTCATGATCTCTGCCAGGGCGTCGAGCTGGCTGCAGTCGGTTATGCCGAGCGTGCCGTAGGGATAGTCGTAGTTGGAATAGAATTCATAGAATCCGTCGGCTATGGCCTTATAGTCGGGCTCTCCGAGCAGACTTGCGCCTATCTCGGCATAGGGCATTCCGTAGGCCATTATCTCCGTAGGGCAGGCTATGATGTGGCCGGTTACGTGGCGCAGGTCGTAAGCCACCTCGACCGACGACATGTAGCAGTCGTCAAAGAGTATGAACTCCATTTTCAGTCCGGCGTCGGATATGGCGTCGGCCAGCGTTGATATGTCTGTCTGGTCGTCGCTCGTAACGCCGCCGAAGTAGCGCGTCATGGCGTAGCCCTTGTCGGCGCTGTAATGCGGCACGAAGGCAGGCGCCTGCCCCTTGGCCTTGTATTTGCTCTCAACGGGCA
Organism: Prevotella sp. CAG:255; assembly: GCF_000431195.1. NCBI lineage: Bacteria > Pseudomonadati > Bacteroidota > Bacteroidia > Bacteroidales > Prevotellaceae > Prevotella > Prevotella sp. CAG:255. The sequence goes on from NZ_HF986862.1 coordinate 162,453, forward strand.
GCCATCCCATGCCGTGGCAGCCTATGGTCATGGCGTAGACGTCGGCCGGGGCAAAGGTCTTCATGTCGCTTAGTATGCCCGATATGCCGGCAGCCGTGGTGAGCGAGGGGTTGTCGTAGGTCTTCAGCTCGGTGCGGGTGCATTTTCCGCCGTTGCAGGTTATCTCGAACATCTCGGCCTCTGATGAGCTTGTTGATATGAACACTATCACGCGCTCGTTGTCGAGTCCGGTCTTGGCGATGGCCTCTTCCATGGCAAGGATGTTGTCGTAGAAGTAGTCGGTAAGGTTGGTCGACCACGGGAAATACATGAACAGCGTGCGCTGCTCGGGTTTAACCTCCGGCGCGTCTTCGTCGTCGTGGCACGACGACAAGCCCGTCAGGGCCAATGCCACAAGCATCATAAGCATAACTCGGCGAATAAACTGCAAGGCTGAATATTGTTTCATATCTCGATGTTTTTGGGGTTAAATAAACGGGCTCGCCGCCGGTCATCCTGCCGCAAGCAGGCAACAGCGGCCGCAACGGTTGCAAAACTAATAAAAAAATTTGATTATCAGGACTTTAACCTCCATTTTTTTAGTTTATCCCCCACCCCGGGTCCCGTGCCTGCCGGCAAGCCGCCGCGAAGCAATGGCAGGGGGGGCGCTGAAGCGGGAGCAGGTGCGGGGCCAAACCGCGGACAGGCCGCCTGTAAGACGGCAAGACACAGGCGGCATAACACACTGACAATCAACGCGTTGCAAAAGGGCATCTTTCAGGCTGCAAAAGGTGGTCTTTCAGCATGCAAAAGGTGCCCTTTCGGAGGCTAAAAGGCCACCTTTTGGAAAACGCCCTGCAAGCAGGCATAAGTCAAAACATCACACATAATCATAAAAAAAGAAAATAATTCGGTTTTTATTCGTTTATTTATGCACTTTTACCTACCTTTGTTGAGATTTTTTTGAAGATGTTATAAAACAAGAAGTTTTTTTATTAGATGAACGTAATTACGAAAACAGTTTCACTGCCTGATGGCAGAACCATCAGCATTGAAACCGGGAAAGTGGCAAAACAGGCCGACGGCTCTTGTATGCTCCGTATGGGCAACACCGTCCTTCTGGCCACTGTTTGTGCCGCAAAAGATGCAGTTCCCGGAACAGATTTCATGCCTTTGCAGGTTGAGTACAGAGAACAGTATGCCGCAGCCGGACGCTTCCCGGGCGGATTCACCAAGCGCGAAGGCAAAGCAACCGATAACGAAATCCTTACATGCCGTTTGGTAGACCGTGCGTTGCGCCCCCTCTTCCCGTCAGACTTCCATGCAGAGGTTTACGTTAATGTAATTCTTTTCTCTGCCGACGGTGTCGACCAGCCCGACGCACTGGCAGGCTTCGCAGCCTCATGTGCCCTGGCATGCTCAGATATTCCGTTTGAATGTCCTATCTCTGAAGTGCGCGTAGCACGCATCAACGGCGAATACGTTATTGATCCGACATTCGAGCAGATGAAAAACGCCGACATGGACATCATGGTTGGTGCCTCTAAGGAGAACATCATGATGGTTGAAGGCGAGATGAACGAGGTTTCAGAGCAAGACCTGCTCGGAGCCCTCAAGGCCGCTCAGGAGGCTATACGCCCCATGTGCGTTCTGCAGGAGGAGCTCATGAAGGAACTCGGCACCGACGTGAAGCGCGAATACTGCCACGAGGTGAACGACGAGGAGCTGCGCGAACAGCTCAGAAAAGAGACCTACGACAAGTGCTACGCCATAGCTGAAGCCGGCGACCACGACAAGAAGGCACGCGAAGAGGCCTTCGACAAGATCAAGACCGACTTTGCAGAGGCTTATGCCGCAGCACACACCGAGCTGACAGAAGACGAGCTCGAGGAGAAGAACGCTCTCATCGACCGCTACTACCACGACGTTGAGCGCGACGCAATGCGCCGCTGCATCCTCGACGAGGGCAAGCGTCTCGACGGCCGTACAACCGAGGAGATACGCCCGATATGGTGCGAGGTGAGCCCGCTGCCAATGCCTCACGGAAGCTCTATCTTCACACGTGGCGAGACTCAGAGCCTCACTACATGTACTCTCGGAACAAAACTCGACGAGAAGATGGTTGACGACGTGCTCAACAAGAGCTACCAGCGCTTCCTTCTCCACTATAACTTCCCGCCGTTCTGTACGGGCGAGGCTAAGGCTCAGAGAGGCGTAGGACGCCGCGAGATAGGCCACGGCCACCTGGCATGGCGTGCGCTCAAGGGCCAGATTCCTGAGGAATTCCCCTACACAGTACGTCTGGTATCTCAGATTCTTGAGAGCAACGGCTCTTCTTCAATGGCTACAGTATGCGCAGGCACACTGGCACTGATGGACGCCGGCGTTCCGATGAAGAAGCCCGTGAGCGGTATCGCAATGGGTCTTATCAAGAACCCGGGCGAAGACAAGTATGCCGTGCTGAGCGACATCCTCGGCGATGAAGACCACCTGGGCGACATGGACTTCAAGACAACCGGTACAAAAGACGGTCTGACAGCAACACAGATGGATATCAAGTGCGACGGACTGAGCTTCGAGATTCTCGAAAAGGCTCTTATGCAGGCTAAGCGCGGACGCGAATACATCCTCGGCAAGCTGACCGACACTATAGCAGAACCGCGCGCCGAACTGAAGCCGCAGGTACCGCGCATCGAGGCATTCGACATTCCGAAGGAGTTCATCGGAGCCGTAATAGGCCCGGGCGGAAAGATCATACAGCAGATACAGGAAGAGTCTGGAGCCGTTATCACCATCGACGAAATCGACGGAAAGGGCAAAGTGCAGGTAAGTGCGCCTAACAAGGAGAGCATCACTGCAGCCATCTCTAAGATAAAGGCCATCGTGGCAATACCCGAAGTAGGCGAGGTTTACGACGGAACAATACGCTCTGTAATGCCTTACGGATGCTTCGTTGAAATCATGCCGGGCAAGGACGGACTGCTGCACATCTCTGAAATAGACTGGAAGCGCCTCGAGACTGTTGAGGAAGCCGGACTGAAAGAGGGCGACAAAATCACCGTCAAGCTGATGGACATCGACCAGAAGACAGGCAAGTATAAGCTTTCTCACCGCGTGCTGATACCGAAACCCGAAGGATATGTTGAGCGCGAGCGCCGCCCGAGACCCGAGCGCCGTCAGAGACCGGAGCGCGGAGAGCGCCAGAACAACCGCGAACAGCGCCGTTTTGAGCACCGCAGCAACAACAACGACTTCCACGATCCTTTGGCACCGAGAGAGCCCAAAGACTTCAACGACAGTCTTGACCACAACAACGACTAATTGAGATTATCTCATTAAGACTATAATTAATGGCGGCAACTTTCACATTGCCGCCATTTTTATTATCATCTGCATAGGCTGACAAAGGCTCGGAGACATGGTCGAAACGCGCTGCACGGCGGCATAAACCGCCGTATAAAGGCCTAATAACTACGCCCCGGCCATGTATGACGGACGCGCCGGCAGGCAGCAAGCACAAACCGGGCGTTAGAGATTTTCACATTCAGGCAGCAAGCAAGCTATTGTTCTTATGATCAGCCGCATGGCATACGGTCTGATATTTCCTATAAAAGCCGTTATTATCAGGCAAGAAGAAAGCATGTATTTCTAACGGCGGTTTGGGTTAAATCAGCAACAAAGGCTGCCAGAAAGCATAAAATACATTAACGAGATAAACCTTCATCGTTAAATACGTCTATATAAATAAAACGGGAAATCATTTAAAGCTTAACATTATGAAGATACTTACAGCAACCCTGACACTCATCCTTACATTGGCAGCAGGCTCTGTTTCGTTCGCTCAGTGCCCGCAATCCGACTGCTACGGTACACATCACTGCAACGCCTGCGACAACGGCTCACACGCAAAAAGAAGGCATCATAACAGCAACAACGACTATCTTGTAAGCAACTTCAAGGTGTATTACCGCGGTCAGGTGGTTGAAGGTGCCACGGCATCAAGCTTCAGCGTCATCGGCGAAGGCTACGCCAAAGACAACTTCAGGGTGTTCTACAAGGGACAAAAGATAGACGGCGCAACGGCGTCGAGCTTCACCCTGCTCGGCTGCGGATATGCCAAAGACAGCTTCAAGGTGTTCTACAAGGGGCAGAAGATGGACGTAGCAACGGCGTCGAGCTTCACCCTGCTCGGCGAAGGATATACAAAAGACAGCTTCAGAGTGTTCTACAAAGGACAGAGAATCGACGATGCCACGGCGTCGAGCTTCACCCTGCTTGGCCGCGGATATGCCAAAGACAGCTTCAGAGTGTTCTATAAAGGGAAGAAAATTGACGGGGCTACGGCGTCAAGTTTCGTCGTTCTCGACAACGGATACGCCAAAGACAACTTCAGTACGTATTATAAGGGGAATAAGATATAGCCTTGCTAAAAGGACATCAATACAACGACGCGCGGCCGGAAAGAGACCAAACAGCAAAGGCCGGCCGCAAAGTCAGCAACGAAACGTTTATTTCTCGCAAACCGCTCATTATCATTCTGCATGATTGCCGCTCTATAAAGAGCCTCTCGCCGCATGCTTTTCAGCATTTATAACAGACGGAGTCAAGATAAAGACAGACGGCAGGGCGACAACAGATGACTGTCAGACGGATGAAGACATCAGTCTGATTGCAGCATTGAAAGATATACAATGTAATGACAGATTTTGGTAAAAACAACTGGAGCCGTTATCTCTTGTCAGATAACGGCTCCTTTTCTTTACGTTAGTATGTTATGAAAAATTTGAGAGAATTGAAACTTCACAGTTTCGTTTTTTTGTTTTACTAAACATGATTTATTGAGAAAGCATCGAAATATGTCTTACTTTAAGATGGTGGTTGCGGCCGAAGCCTGCTTCATCGAGTCGGTCTTTGCCGAGTCGCTCATAGCCACCGAAGGACCGTTGTGAGTCTTCTGAAAGCCTGCCACAGCCGGTTCGGGCTGTCCGCCTTCGTTGAACATCACCTGAGCCACATTGCCCAGTGCAAGGACTATAGCCACCGATGCGGCTGCCTTGAGCAGCGGCATGAAGCGCTGTCTGAGGCTTATCGTAACGGCCTTCACGGGTTCCGGCTCGTCGACCATAGCCAGCATCTTGGCGTCGAAGTCGCTTCCGAGCACGTCGGTCTCCTTCTCCTCGTGCTCATAGCAGAACAAGTCTCTGTACTGGCGAAGGCTCTCCGGCACGTCTTTCTGTCTGAAGAACGTGCGCAGGATGTGCTCCTCCTCGAGGCTTGTCTCGCACTTCCAGTAGCGTTCCAATAGCTGTTCTATGTATTTATAGTCCATATCCTTCATATTCTTTATATTTTTGTTTAACCGCCTGGCGGGCTCTGAAGATGTTAACCTTCACTTGCTCCTCGCTCAGACCGAGAACAGTGGCAATCTCTTTGTAGCTTTTCCCCTCGAAGTCGCGCAGCTGCATGCAGCTTCTTTGCTTCTCGGGCAGGCTGTCAACGATGCGTTTCACCAGTTCGACGCGGTCTTTCTGTATCATCCTTTCATAAGGATCAGAGGCCGTATCGGCCGAGCCTATCTCCTCATCGCCTATCGGCTGGCTGTCGTTTCCGGCCCTTTTCATTCTGTCGAGCGACAAGTTGCGGCATATCGTAAGGCTGAAAGCCTCTATCGAGTCAACGTTCTGCAAGCTGTCGCGCCTGTTCCAGACCTTCATCAGCGTGTCCTGTACGATGTCTTCAGCCTCCTCTTTGTTGAGCGTTATGCGCAAGGCGAGGCGGTAGAGCACGTTCTTCAACGGCAAAACATCGTTACGGAAACTGATATTTTTCATCTGCTCTCTATTTAAATGACGATTCAACAGACCGAAAGTTACAAACTGATGCGGTCTTTTTTCTATTTTAACGTTTATTTGCTATTAAGAGACTGCAGTCTCTGCCGGGTGGTATGTGCCCGCAGACTGCCTTGTGGTGCGCAATGCCCTGCTGCCGGTGCTGTTGCCGGGCGCATTCGGACATAATTCAATGTCTCGCAAATCATAGCATGACTTTATGCTAAATGTTGCTCTGTTTCTCTCAAAATCTTCTTTATCTGCAGTGCTAACTGCATGCCCTACTCCGTTATCATCGTGCCGTGACGGCCGTCGATGGCGGTGGCAAGGGTGATGTTGACGCGCGAAACTCCGGCACTTATGGCCTCAAAGGCATTCTCGAGCTTGGGCAGCATGCCTCCTGCCACGGTGCCGTCGGCCACATAACGCTCAAAGTCGGCACGGGTTATGAGCGGTATCACGCTGTCTTCGTCGCCGGGATTGCTGAGCACTCCCTTCTTCTCGAAGCTGAAGATGAGCGTTACGTCGTAATGTTCTGCCAGCGCCTTTGCCGTCTCTGCGGCTATGGTGTCGGCGTTGGTGTTTAGTATGTTGCCGTTGCCGTCGTGCGTCAGGGGCGCCATCACGGGCGTTATTCCTGCCTCTATGAGCGTGCGGAGCTTATGTCCGTCCACACGGTCAACATCACCTACAAAGCCATAATCGACGTCCTTAACGGGGCGCTTGTGAGAGCGTATCACGTCGATGTCGGCACCTGTAAGTCCGATGGCGTCAACGCCGTTGGCCTGAAGGCGCGCAACAAGGTTCTTGTTGACCAGTCCGCCGTAGACCATCGTAACCACTTCGAGCATGTCGCGGTCGGTTATGCGGCGACCGTTGACCATCTTGCTCGCTATGCCGAGGCGTGAGGCAACGGCCGTGGCGCGGCGACCGCCGCCGTGAACGAGCACCTTGCGGCCCTCAATGGCGCTGAAGTCGCTGAGCAGACGGCTAAGGCGAGCCTCGTCTTCAACAACGGCTCCGCCTACTTTCACTACTGTTATCTTCTCTTTCATCATATTATCTTACAGCAATGGCGCATCCTACTGCACGGCATGTGAGCGTCTGCGCCTGTAATAAAAACAAGAGCCGACACCATGGCATCGGCTCTCTGCTCTGTTATTTTATTCGAGATAAGTGTATCCGTAGAGTCCTGAGCGATAGTTAGACAGGAACTCCTTGCCCTCCTCGAGCGAAATCTTGCCTTGCTTGACGCTCTTTGTAACCCATACTTCAAGCTGCCTTACCAGTTTCTTCGGGTTGTACTGAACGTAGTTGAGCACTTCCTCAACGGTCTCGCCGTCGAATATCTGGTCGATGTGATAGCGTCCGTCCTTCACCGTTATGTGTGCGGCGTTGGTGTCACCGAACAGGTTGTGCATGTCGCCGAGTATCTCCTGATAAGCTCCAACGAGGAACACGCCGAGATAATAAGGCTCGTTCTTGCGCAGGGTGTGTACCGGAAGGATATGCGAGATGTTGCGGTTGGTGACGAAGTTGGTTATCTTTCCGTCGCTGTCGCAAGTGATATCCTGCAGCGTTGCGCTGCGTGTTGGACGCTCATTGAGCCTCTGCAGCGGCACGATCGGGAACAGCTGGTCGACTGCCCAGGCGTCGGGCAGCGACTGGAAGAGCGAGAAGTTGCAGAAGTACTTGTCGGCAAGTATCTTGTCGAGGTTCTTCAGTTCCTCAGGCGTATGCTTCAGACTCTTTGCCAGAGAGTTAATTTCGCGGCACACGCTCCAGTACATACGCTCTATCTCGGCGCGTGTCTGAAGATCTACTATGCCGTGACTGAACAGGTCGAGCGCCTCGTCGCGTATCTGCTCGGCGTCGTGCCAGTCTTCGAGCATGGTGCGCGGGTTAAGGTTGTCCCATATATCATATAGGTCCTTTACGAGCGGATGAGATGCCTCGCCCGGCTCAAACTCGTCGTCCATCTCCGGCAATGAAGCAGTCTCGAGCACGTCGATGACGAGCACTGAGTGGTGAGCCGACAGCGAGCGGCCGCTCTCTGTTATGATGTTAGGATGCTGAATGCCGTTGCGGTTGGCAGCCTCAACGAAGGTGTAGATACAGTCGTTGACGTATTCCTGTATAGAGTAGTTGACACTGCTCTCGCTGTTGGGCGAGCGTGTGCCGTCGTAGTCGACGCCAAGTCCGCCTCCGCAGTCAACGAAGTCAACGTTATAGCCCATCTTGTGCAGCTGTATGTAGAACTGCGAAGCCTCTCTAAGGGCTGTCTGTATGCGGCGTATCTTTGTTATCTGGCTGCCGATGTGGAAGTGGATAAGGCGCAGGCAGTCTTTCATCTCCTTCTTTTCGAGAATCTCGAGGGCCTTGAGCAGCTCAGAGCTTGTCAGTCCGAACTTGCTTGCGTCGCCGCCGCTCTCCTCCCACTTGCCGCTTCCTGACGAGGCAAGCTTGATGCGTATGCCGAGGTTAGGCCTTACGTTGAGCTTCTTGGCGGCCTTGGCTATAATCTCAAGTTCGTTGAGCTTCTCGACCACGATGAATATGCGCTTGCCCATCTTCTGTGCCAGCAGAGCCAGCTCTATGTAGCTCTGGTCCTTGTATCCGTTGCAGATTATGAGCGAGTCGCTCTGACACTGCACGGCTATGACGGCGTGGAGCTCGGGCTTGCTGCCTGCCTCGAGTCCGAGGTTGAACTTCCGTCCGTGGCTGATAATCTCCTCAACGACCGGCTGCATCTGGTTAACCTTGATGGGATATATAATGAAGTTTTCTCCTGTAAACCCGTATTCGTCTGAAGCTTTTTTAAAGCAGCTCCATGTCTTCTCGATTCTGTTGTCGAGAATGTCGGGAAAACGCAGCAGCACTGGCGGTGTGATGTCGCGCAGCGAGAGTTCGTCCATGACGTCGTGAAGGTCAATCTGTGTGTCGTCCTTGCACGGAGTGACATACACGTCGCCTTTTTCGTTAATACCAAAATAGGATGTTCCCCAACCGCTCATGTTATAGAGCTCGTTAGAGTCTTCAATGGTCCATTTTTTCATCAGGGCTGTAAAATTTAAATATTAAGCAATGTCCGCAGATTAGTTACGGATGTTTGTATTTTATCATAACTGTCAAGCACCTCGACGTTGAACACGTGTCGGGCCTGTGTATAGTACTGTTCGCGGGCGGCAAGCTGGCAGGTGATGAAGTCGCGCAGCTCTTCGGGAGTCTTGCCCTTAAGGAGCGGGCGCTCCGTCTTGCCCATCTTGAGGTGTGCGCTGAGCACTTCGGGAGAGGCTTTCAGATAGACTGTGTCGCCCTGCGCATTCATATACTGCATGTTGTCGTAGAAACAGGGCGTGCCTCCGCCGCAGCTTATCACGACGTCCTCAAACTCGGCCACCTCATGGAGCATGTTGCGCTCTATCGTCCTGAAGCCTTCCTCGCCGCGCTCGGCAAATATCTGTGCCACCGTCTTGTGCATGCGGCCCTCGATATACCAGTCGAGGTCGTAGAACTGCAGGCCGAGGTCTTTGGCCAGCACCTTGCCCAGGGTGGTCTTGCCGGCACCCATATATCCAATGATAAGGATTCTTGTCATCGGCGTTATTTCTTCTTTGATGTGTTTATGATTTCCATACATTCCTCGAGCGACAGCTCTGCGGCCTTGTCATGAAGGTTCTTCGGCAGGCGGTAGTTCTTGCCGTCGTAGGCCAGGTAAGGGCCGTAGCGGCCGTTCATCACCTCGAGCTTTGGCTCTTCTTCAAAGGCCTTGATGTGGCGCTGCGTCTCCTGCTGGCGCTTGCTCTCTATGAGCTGTATGGCCGTGGCGAGCGTAACGGTCAGCGGATTCTCGTTCTTGGGCAGCGAAACATACTTCTTGGCGTGCATGACGTAGGGGCCGAAGCGGCCTGCGCCTATAATGACGGGCGAGCCTTCGAACTCGCCTAGCGTGCGCGGCAGCTTGAACAGCTCGAGCGCCTCTTCGAGAGTTATGGTCTCGATGCTCTTGTCCGACGGCATCTGTGCGAAGCGCGGCTTCTCCTCGTCCTCGGCCTTGCCTATCTGAACGACGGGACCGAAGCGGCCAATCTTAACGAACACGGGCTTGCCGCTTGCGGGGTCGATGCCCAGCTCGCGCTCTCCGGCCTTGTGCTCCTCGCGCGTGTTCATGGTCTGCTCTACGGTAGGCTCGAAGTCTTTGTAGAAGTTCTTTATCATGGATGTCCACTGCGACTTGCCCTCGGCAATGGTGTCGAACTGCTGTTCCACCTTGGCCGTGAAGTTGTAGTCCATGATCGTCGGGAAGTATTTCAGC
>NZ_HF986862.1:172598-188361 GCF_000431195.1 Prevotella sp. CAG:255
AGCAGGAAGTCGTTCACCACCATGCCGATGTCTGTGGGCAGCAGCTTGCCTTTCTCGTTGCCCACGGTCTCCGTCTTGGTCTTCTCGCTCACCACGTTGCCGTGGAGAACGTCTACGATATACTGTCTCTCCTCTCCTTTCTTGTCGCCCTTCTGCACATACTCTCTCTGCTGTATGGTGCTTATGGTCGGGGCGTATGTTGACGGGCGGCCTATGCCCAGCTCCTCGAGCTTGTGCACGAGGCTTGCCTCGGTGTATCTCAGCGGTCCCTGGCTGAAGCGCTGTGTGGCAGTAACCTCGCGGCGCTGCAGCGTCTGTCCCTCGGTCATCGGGGGCAGTATGTGTGATGTCTCCTCCTGGTTGTCGTCATCGTCGAACGACTCGCGGTAAACCTTCAGGAATCCGTCGAACTTGACTACCTCGCCGTTGGCCACAAACTGCTCTTCCGTTCCGTCGATGCTTATCGTCACGGTGGTCTTCTCTATCTGCGCGTCGGCCATCTGGCATGCTGCCGTGCGCTTCCATATCAGTTCGTAGAGGCGCTTCTCCTGCTGCGTGCCGTCTATCTCGGTGTTCTCCATGTATGTGGGGCGTATGGCCTCGTGTGCCTCCTGCGCGCCCTTCGAGTGGGTGTGATACTGGCGCGGCTTGCTGTAGTCCTCGCCCCAGAGCTTTATTATCTCCTCCTTGCTCGAGTTGATGCAGAGCGACGACAGGTTGACAGAGTCGGTACGCATGTAGGTTATGCGTCCGTTCTCATACAGATGCTGCGCCACCATCATGGTCTGCGACACGGTGAAGCCCAGCTTGCGGGCTGCCTCCTGCTGCAGGGTTGACGTGGTGAACGGGGGCGCCGGTGTGCGCTTCAGCGGCTTCTTGGTTATCGCGCTGACGGTGAATCCGGCTGTCTTGCACTTCTCTAAGAATGCCATCACCTCGTCGTGCGTGCTGAAGCGCTTGTCGAGCTCGGCCTTCAGCTCCGACATAGAGCCGTCGGGTGCCTCAACGCCGAATATGGCGCTCACACGGAAATAAGGCTCGCTCTTGAACGCCTGTATCTCGCGCTCGCGCTCAACGATGAGCCTTACGGCAACGCTCTGCACGCGTCCTGCCGACAGGGCCGGCTTGACCTTGCGCCAGAGCACGGGCGAAAGCTTGAAGCCCACAAGGCGGTCGAGCACGCGGCGCGCCTGCTGCGCGTTGACAAGGTTCATGTCAAGGTGGCGCGGATGCTTTATGGCCTCGAGTATGGCGGGCTTTGTTATCTCGTGGAACACGATGCGGTTGGTCTTCTCCTCGTCAAGTCCGAGCACCTCGCAGAGGTGCCATGATATGGCTTCTCCCTCGCGGTCCTCATCGGATGCGAGCCACACCTTCTCAGAGTTCTGCGCGTTGTTCTTCAGCTCGGTTACGAGTTTCTTCTTCTCCTCAGGTATTTCATAGTCGGGCTGAAGAGTGTCTATATCTATGCTGAGTTGCTTTTTCTTCAAATCGCGTATATGTCCGTAGCTTGACATAACTTTGTAGTCCTTGCCCAAAAACTTTTCTATCGTTTTGGCCTTTGCCGGACTCTCGACAATTACAAGATTTTTCTGCATCACGGTTTATATTTTCAATTAGGGCGCAAATGTAAGCAAAACTTTTTCATACACCTTATATAATAGGCTATTTTTCTGTTTTTTTAGTTTTTTGCATAACTTTTAAGTATTTTACACGTATCAATATGTAAAACCTCCCGGCATAGCTGCTGCGGGCATCTCAGGCATGAAATATGTTTACATATATGCGCACGAAGGCAGGGCCCCGGCCGCACGTTTTGCAAAAGACGGCAAAACGCACTGCAAAAGGTGGCCTTTCGCCTTGTAAAAGACGGTCTTTTGGAAGCTAAAAAGCCGCCTTTTGCAACACACTGAAACTCAATATGTTGCAAAGGGCGGCTGCCGTATCCCGACGTCAGTGCTGCCGTCAGCGTCTGTTTCCGTCGATGTTGAGATACTCATAAAGGCCCTGGCGCACAGAGCGCAGGCCGAACAGCTCTGTGTGGATGTCCTCGGGGGCTATCCACATACACTCGGCGGCGTCGTCCATGGCCTTGAGCTGCGACGCGTCTTCCACCTTGCAGGCAAAGAACATGTCGAGCGTCTGTATGTCGAGCCCCGAATAGCGGTATACGTTCGGCAGGCTGAACAGATAGCGTGCCTCGGTAACGGTGAGCCCGGTTTCCTCCTTCACCTCGCGCATGATGCTCTCCTCGGCCGTCTCAAGCACGTCGGCAAATCCGCCGGGCAGGTCGAGCGTGCCCTTGGCAGGCTCGTTGTTGCGCTTCTCTACCAGCAGCTCGCCCTTGTCGTTGGTGATGAATGCCACCACGGCGGCCGCCGGATTCATGAAATACTCAAAGCCGCAGTTGCTGCACTTCTTGCTCTTCTGCGTGTCTTTCTCGAAATGGGAGCTGCCGCAAACGGGGCAATACTCAAACTTTTCCAATAGATTCATATCTCTGCGTTTTACATTAAAAAAGCTCCACGGCCGCGCAGGGCCGTGAAGCTTGATATAGTCTTTTTACCAATTGTCTGTGCGGAAAGGCAGCAGGGGCAGCCCGCCCATGTTGGCCACGTTGCCCAGCTGGAAGTTCTTGAAGCAGTAGCGCACGGCCACGGGAGCCTTAACCTCAGGACAGGTTACTACTATGCCCCTGGCGTTGTCGTAGCTTGCCTTGGCTGGATGAAACACCTTGTCGGCGCCGGCCACCTCAAATCCCTGCATGTCGTCAAGACGGCTTACGCCTCCGTAGTCGTTCTTCAGCCTTATGCAGCATGTGTCGCCCTCTATCTTAAGCTCCTTAAACTCAGGGCTCTCGCACAATATCGTCTCCTGTCCGTAGGTCTTGTTCAGCGCAAGGAAAGCCAGGCGCTCGCCCACCTTCTGCTTCTGTGCGGGATGAATCTGGCGCGCCTCCCACGGATACACGCAGTCGTTGGTGCACACAAGGCCGCTGTTGGGTATTATGTCGCGCGCCCTCACCTGCTGCTCGCGCAGCTTTGCGCCCCAGTCGGCGTCAACGTTTCCGTAATCGTAAGGTGCTATCTGAACGAAGTAGAACGGTATCTCGCCGCAGCCGAAGGCGTCGCGCCACTGCCTTACCAGCAGCGCAAGGCGGTCTGAATACTGGTTGCCCGGGTCGCCGACGTTAGAGCATCCCTGATAGAAGAGAATGCCTTTCACGGTGTACTTCAGTATCGGACTGAACGTGCCGTTGCCCCACATCAGGGCGCGGTGATAGTCGGCAGGATACTTCTTCACTATGGCCTGCGAGTCAACAGGCTCGTCGGTATACTTCTTCAGGTTCTCCTTTGTCAGCCAGCTCTCCACCTTCGAGCCTCCCTTGTTGGCCATGATAAGGCCCACGGGCACGTTGAGCATGCGGCTCACCTTGCGCGCAAAGAAGTAGCCCGTGGCACTTGCGTCGCCCACCGTTGCGGGGCTGCACACCTTCCACTCGCAGTTGGCGTCGCTGAGCGGCGTCATGCTCATCACGCTCGGTATCTTCACGAAGCGCACCAGCGATGAGTTGACCGCATCGGCCACCACGTCGTTATATCCCTCCACGGGGCAGTTTTCAAATCCCTTTATGGGCATCTCCATGTTGCTCTGTCCGGCACACACCCACACTTCGCCTGCAAGCAGGTTGCTGAGGGCCACCTCGCCGTCGCCGTCGTCAAACCTTACTGTGAGCGGCTTGTTGTCAGCCTTGGGCGTCTTCACCGTCAGCTGCCATTCGCCCTTGCGGTCGGCCTTTGCCGAATAGGCATCGCCGCTCCACGACACGCTGACCTTCACCGTAGAATTAGGCTTGGCACTGCCCCACAGGCGCACGTCGGCATCCTGCTGGATCACCATGTTGTCGCCCAGGACATGAGGCAGCCTGACCTTTGCCTGCATGCCTGCGTGCATCAGGAACAGGGCTGAAATCATTAAAAATAGTTTACGCATAATCTGTCTGTTTTATATTTTGTTATAATAATCAAACAGACTGCAATATTACAAAAAAAATCAGTATATTTGCAAAAACGCCTTGAATAAATTAACAAAAAACAAGGCATTAACAATCATTCCTTACAACAATGACACTGAAAAAACTATTATTTGCGGCAGCGATGCTGGCATTGAGCCTCAACATGAGCGCACAACAGAGTTATGAAATAAACCTTTGGCCCAACGGTTCGGCCGTGAAGAGCAGCGACGCGGGCGACACGGCAAAGGTCAAGGTGTTTCTTCCTGAAAAGAAATCGGCCACGGGACGCGCCGTGGTGATATGCCCCGGAGGCGGCTACCAGCATCTGGCCATGAACCATGAGGGCTACGACTGGGCGCCGTTCTTCAACAACATGGGCATAGCTGCCATCGTGCTGAAATACAGAATGCCGCACGGCGAGAAGGATGTGCCAATATCTGACGCCGAGGAGGCTATCAGACTGGTGCGCCGCAACGCCGCCAACTGGAACATAAATCCCGACGACGTGGGCATAATGGGCTCGTCGGCAGGCGGCCATCTGGCATCTACCGTTGCCACGCATGCAGCCAAGGACGCGCGCCCCGACTTCCAGATACTGTTCTATCCGGTGATAACCATGATGCCCGACATTACCCACAAGGGCTCGCACGACAACCTGCTGGGCAGCAACGCAAGGAAAAAGGACGAGAACAGCTACAGCAACGACCTGCACGTGTCGCGCATGACGCCGCGCGCATTCATAGCCCTGAGCGACGACGACCGCGTGGTGTTGCCGGCAAACGGAGTGAACTACTACATTGAACTCTACCGCCACGACGTGCCGGCCACGCTCCATGTATATCCATCGGGCGGCCACGGATGGGGCAACCGCGACAGCTTCAAGTATCACAACGAGATGCAGCTCGAGCTGAAGGCATGGCTCAGGAGCTTCTGACAACCGACAGACACAGCGGCCCGGCGAGCCGGCAAGCATGAGCGGGGGCACAAGACATAACGGAGCCGGCGGACAGCAGCACGACAACAGACCGTGCACAGGCTGTCCGCCGGCTCTTTTGCGTCATATATGCGGCATCAGCATGCCCCGGCGGCAGCGCTCCTGAAGCGCCTGCGGGATGCGAAATGAGGGGCAAGACGGCGGATATTTTGTTAAAACGAAACATTTTTTCGCTTTTTTATGTCAGATAAGCTACAATCTAAACAGAAAAACATTATATTTGCAGATGTTACTTTCAACACAATGCTTATGAAAAACCTGAATATCTTTACGATGCTTTTGCTGGCATTCGCAATGTCGGCCCTGACCGCATGCAGCGACGATGAAGACTTCAACATACCCATACCGCAGCAGATGACGGCGGAATATGTAACCGCTACTCTCAACGGAAAGGGTTGGACGCACGTTGAGTCGCACGAGATAAAGAGCAACGGAACGTTCGAGAAAGAAGAATACTGGAGCGGTCTGGTGGGCGCAAGTCCTTCGGATTACTCGTTCAGCGGCGACAGCGTAACCACCTACTCGTACATCGACGCCTACCCTATAAGCGGATACCGCAAGAGGAGCTACACCTACGACGAAGGCTCCAACAGCCTCATGGCCGACGGAAAAGAGATGTTCAAGATAATCTCGCTCAACGAGAACGAGATGAAACTGATAAAATACCAGGCCATCGACGGCAACGGAAAGAAGATTTATGTCTACTCGACATACAGGGCAATGAGCAGCACCGAACTTGCAGAATGCATAAAGGGCCATCCCTACGACCTCGACTCGCTCAACGACAAGTACCCCACTCTGCCTGAACAGATGAGGATAACGAGCGAATATTTCAGCCGCTACGCCGTGGGAAGAGGATGGAAATGCACCGAGGCGCACAGGATGGAGATGTCCGGAAGATACGACGTGGCCAACATATACAGCGACAACGGGCAAGACATGGCATACAGCTGCTTCATCGCCGCCGACACCATAACATGGATGACGCAGCAGGGCGAGGCTGCGGCAACGGCCAGCGAGAGCATCAGATACACGTACAGGGCAAACAGTTTCCAGCTTGCCGCCGATGCCGACAGGGGCTTCAGGATAATCACTCTCAACGACCACGAAATGAGAATAATCAGAAGACTGCAGGGAAACAACGGCGAAGGTGCCACGGAACTCTACTGCATCTACCGCAGGATGACGCCCGAAGAGCTCAAGCTGTATATGGCAGAGACATAAGGCAGAAGACGCTCCGGCGGCAACCGGAACAGCCGCGACGGGCAAGCCGCCGACAAGCCTGATATTCAACGACTTACGAAAGGCCATCTTTTAGCTTCTAAAAGGTGGCCTTTTAGCGTGCAATATGTGGTCTTTCAGAAGGCAAAAGGCCACCTTTCGGAAAACGGCTGCACACAGGCCATATCCCGACAGCATGAAAGGCGGCAGAATGCAGGTTGTTTTCGGGCATACGAAAACAGACATGACAGCATGCAGAATGCGGCACGGGTATAGTTAAAATAAGAATTAATAAGTGTTTTAACCATAAAAAACGCCGGTAAAACAAAAATATGGCGAAAAAAGAAACGGATTCTCAGATATTTTTAGTTACTTTGTATCAGATACAGAAACTATCCGTATCTTACGAACAAGAGTTTTAAACAACTAAAAAAGAGTATTATCATGACAAAGTTGAAAGAAGTTTACCGCTGTGCCGTATGCGGCAACATAGTAGAAGTTATGCACGAGGCAGGAGGCACACTGTCGTGCTGCGGACAGCCCATGGAGCTGCTTACAGAGAACACCGTTGACGCTGCTACAGAGAAGCACGTGCCCGTTGTAGAGCCTATCGAGGGCGGCTACAGAGTTAAAGTGGGCGAAGTTGAGCACCCGATGCTCGAAAACCACTACATCGAGTGGATCGAACTGGTTGAGTGCGACAAGGTTCAGCGCAAGCACCTCAAGCCGGGCGAGAAGCCGGAGGCTGTGTTCTACACCGACTGCAAGAACGTGTACGCACGCGAATACTGCAACCTGCACGGACATTGGAGATCTAAATAATCACAATATCATGCTCACACGGAGGCCCGACACTCGCTGTCGGGCCTCTTTTCGTTGTTACCCCAACTTTGCAACCGGGTTGCATCGCATATCGGCTACCTTTGCATCAGTAAAAAGACAAACTAAAGACAAAGGACATGGTAACCAAGAAATTTCAGAAACCGATAATCTCCTTCTTCATGCTCATGGCCGGAATATGCTTCACCGAAGGAGGAGCCGTAATCTTCAACAACGGCATTGTGCGCCTGGCATGGTTCATCCTGGCGTTCCTGCCCGTAGGACTCGGCGTGATGCGCGAGGCATGGGAGTGCGCAATGAAGAAGGAAGTGTTCAGCGAGTTCATGCTCATGACAATAGCGTCGATAGGCGCCTTCATCATAGGCGAATATCCCGAGGCTGTGGCCGTGATGCTGTTCTACTGCGTGGGCGAGACACTTCAGGACATGGCCGTCGACAAGGCGCGCGACAACATACGCAGCCTGATGGAGTTTCACCCCAAGATGGCAGTCATAGTAAGGGGCAATCATAAGGTGGCCGACAAGCCCGAAAACGTCATTCCGGGCGAAATCATCGAGGTTAAGCCGGGCGAACGCGTGCCGCTCGACGGCATACTGACAAGCGGCGACGCTGCCTTCAACACGGCTGCGCTTACCGGCGAGAGCATGCCCCGCACCATTGAGAACGGCCACGAGGTGCTTGCCGGCATGATAGCCACGGAGAGCGTGGCGCGGATAAAAGTTACACGGCCCGAGAGCGAGAGCGCCGTGGCACGCATACTGAAGATGGTCGAGGAGGCATCGGAGCGCAAGGCGCCTGCCGAACTCTTCATACGCAAGTTTGCAAGGATATACACCCCTGCCGTAATAGCGCTGGCAGCGCTCACCGTCATCGTGCCTTACATCTGGTCGGCAGCAGGCACCGGGTTCGTCTACGACTTCAGCACATGGTTCTACCGCGCACTGATATTCCTCGTTATATCGTGCCCCTGCGCCCTCGTCATAAGCATACCGCTGAGCTATTTCGCAGGCATCGGCGCGGCATCAAGGCACGGCATACTGTTCAAGGGCGGCAACTGGCTCGACGCCGTGACGCATATCGACACCGTGGTGTTCGACAAGACGGGCACGCTGACGCGCGGAGTGTTCTCCGTAACTAAGGTCTGCGGCAACGACACAGGCAAGCTGCTGGCCACCGTGGCGGCTATGGAGCGCAGCAGCAACCACCCCATTGCCAAGGCAATAACAGCCTATGCAGGCGACAGGACGGCAGAGGTGAGCGACGTGAAAGACCTGCCCGGCTACGGCATGACGGCCACGGCAGGCGGCGACAGATGGCTTGCCGGAACGCTGAGGCTGCTCGACCGCGAGAACGTAAGCTATCCGGAGGAGCTGAAGAGCGTGCCAGAGACCATCGTGGCATGCGCCAAGAACGGCCGATATGAGGGCTACATACTACTTACAGACACGCTTAAGGACGACGCGGCAGAGGCCGTCAGAAGGCTCAGGGAGTGCGGAATAAGCCGCATGGACATACTTTCGGGCGACAAGCAGGCACTCGTAGACAAGGTGGCAGCCGAGACTAAGGTGGACAAGGGATATGGCGACCTGATGCCGGAGGGCAAGGTAAGGCATATAGAACAGCTGCAGCGCGAGGGCCGCAACGTGGCTTTCGTGGGCGACGGCATCAACGACGCGCCTGTGCTTGCACTGAGCAACGTGGGCATTGCCATGGGTGCTATGGGCTCAGACATGGCCGTCGAGACGGCAGACGTGGTCATCCAGACCGACCATCCGTCGAAGGTGGCTGAGGCGATAAGGGCCGGCAAGCGCACCGTAAGCGTGGTAAGGCAGAACATAGTGATGGCCATCGGCATAAAGGTGGCAGTGATGCTGCTCGGACTTGCGGGCATGGCAAACCTCTGGGGGGCTGTGTTTGCCGACGTGGGCGTTGCACTGCTGGCCGTGCTCAACGCCACAAGGATATTCTTCGGCAGAGCGGCCGGAGAGCGCAGCGGCGCAAACAGAAATAATGGCCACTAAATTTTGCTTTTCGGACAAATAGAGTTATTTTTGCACCGAAATGGCATCTGAACAATACTATATAGACAAACTGAAGCACCGCGGCATAAAGCCGACGGCCACACGCCTGCTGATTCTGCGGGCGATGTTCAGGGGCGACGAGACGGTGTCGCTGCCGCAGCTCGAGAAACTGCTGCCGACGGTGGACAAGAGCACCATATCGCGCACTCTGTCGGTGTTTCTGATGAACCGCCTCATACATGTGGTGGACGACGGAAGCGGCAGCCTTAAATACAACGTATGCAGCGACGACTGCGACTGCGGAGTGGAAGACGAGCACACACACTTCTACTGCGAGAACTGCCAGCGCACGTTCTGCCTGAAGCGCATACACGTGCCCGTGGTGAGCCTGCCGGGCGGTTTCGTGCTCAACAGCATCAACTACGTGATAAAGGGCCTGTGTCCTGAATGTGCAGAGAAGCTCGGGCGCAAATAGAATGAAGACATAACAACAGTTAAGGGCGGAAAGACCGCATGCCGCGCAGGCACGCATCTTTCCGCCCTTAATGCGTATTTACAGCGGCAGCGCCGCCCCGTTGTTATCTTGCAGCGAAGTAAACGCCCTCGTTGACAGCCATTCTTGCCTCATAAAGGCCCTGCTTGTCGAGCGTAACGTCCATGGTCTTGCCGCCCGGCAGATATATCTGCGCAGTGTCGTTGCCCTTCATCTTGAGCAGCACGGTTGTGGTTCCGTCTTTCTCAACGGCCCAAGTGTTGTCCTTCTCGTTATATGTAAAGTTCATCACATTGCCGTCGGCATCCTTTATCTCGTATCCGTCCTTGAGCGTGGTAACGGCATACAGCTTGCCGTCGCTGCCCATGATGCTCTCCGTCTTGCCTACATTCTCGGCCAGAGGATTCGAGCCTGACCAGAACTCGATGGTGTTAAGGACAAGCAAGTCGGCCGTTCCGCACAGCACGTAGGCGGGCGAAATGACTATGAAGATAAGTTCGTTGAGGAACTTGTTGCCCGTAGCATCCTTGTTCCAGTCGAGCACTTTGTTGAATAGGCCGAACGAACCTATGCAAGAACTCATGACCACTGAGGCAATCATGATAAGAAGAAAAGATTTTAATGTTTTGTTGTACATGGTTTTCTTAGTTTAAATGAATTAACAGGTTACAAATCTAATACAATAATTTAAAAAACGTGGATATGTAGTAATAAAAAATATGAAAAACCGAAAAATTAGTCATTTTAATCTACGAAAAATGTTCTTGCTGTATTTGTTTACAAAGGGTTTACACGCCGCACCGTGCGCAGCTGCACAGCCTCTAATACCTTCTGCCGCAGCCATTCGGCACCGCTGCCCGGTGAGAATGTTCCTGAACTACGGGCGACATGCCGCCGACGGCTGACCGGCCAAGGCTGGCAGCGGGTTAAACTGTGTTAAAGCAACATGAGCCGCAAATCCGGTTAAGGCTCTCAGAACGGCCATGCCGGGCACGAAAGCGCGGTCAGGACTGAAAAACAGGCGTTTTTGTGTTAAATGCGTAACCGCCTGACTGCATGTCACTTACGCCTTACGCCGCATCAGGAGCAATGCTGCTGCCGTGCAAAAGGTAGCCTTTCGTCATGCAAAAGACGGTCTTTTACATGGCAATATACGGCCAACTGCATGGCAAAAAGCAGTGAAACGGGGCGCAAAACATGGCAGATTTGACTGTAAAAGGCGGTGAAATGGGAAAAAAACGGCCATAAACGGCTGTGAGGAGTGTTATAAAACGGACAGCGGAATGTCTCAAACGAAAATTTATTTTGTAAAGAAACGCGAAAGCGCAAGAGTTAAAAAATCGAAAGCCGGCAGCGTTTCCGGGCGTGTTGGCACGATGAAACCGCAAGAAAATCGGCTCAATCAGGCAGCCGGACAGGGCCTCATTGAGCCGTTATGTCTACAGATAGAGCACGCTCTCGGTGCCCATGTTGAACAGCAGGTCGAGTATGCTGAGGTTAGGCTGAAAGCCGTGGCGCTGCTCATACACCTGATAATATCTCCTGGGAGCGAACATCGGGTCGGGCATGCTGTGCTTAGGGCGTATGGCGTCGCGGTAGTCGTCGATGCCCATGCCTTCGGCCTCGTCGCTGAACATGTAGCCCTCAGTAGGCTCCACATGAGGCTCTATGTCGATGAGTTCGCACATTTTGGCGCATATCTCAGCGTTGAAATCGTAAAGGAAGGTCCACTCTTTCTCAAAAAACGGCCTGATGTCGTCGGCATAATACTCAAAGAACGGCGACTCGCCGTAGGCGCTCATCAGCGCGTTCCAGTGTATGTGGCGCCAGTTGCCGTGGTTGCTTATGCGCACATCCTTCATGAGGCACTTTGGCACCTGTTCCTGTTCATCGGGCCGTTGGCCGTCGGCGGTGCGCTCCACGGGCACCGTAAGGGCCTGCAGGCCGTTGGCGGTGGCTATCACGCAGCGGTTGCGGTAGGTCTGTTTGATGAAACTGTCGTAAGCCTCAACCCTGACTTTGTCGTATCGGTTGAGTTTCTGATACCATTGTACGGGGCCGAAATAGGCCGATGAAAGCAGTGCTTCTGACATGATATGGGGTGGATTTGTTGTTTCTTTAAATGTTTGCTGTTATCTTAATGCGCCATTTCAACGCCTCAACGCGGCTGTCTGCCGTCATAAGAATGGCGGCCAAGAGCGCCTCAGACGGCTGGATTAAGCCCGGCAGTGCAGTTATTCTGCGCCAAGGGGTCTGGGCTTTCTTATGAGCTGCATGTTGCGTCCGGGGCGCAGACACTCGTAGAACGGCAGCGAAGGGTCGACAGAATAGAGCAGCACCGACACCTTGCCGATGATGTGTGTCTCGGGAACAAAGCCGAAGAAGCGCGAGTCGTATGGCTCTGAGGGACGGCCCGAACTGAACCAGTAGTAGTCGTTGCCGAAGGCTGCGCAACGTGTCTCTGCTCCGTCCACGATAAGGCGGCCGTCTGCAATCTCTGCGTTGCGCCCCTCGTATCTGTTATACAGAAAGCAGAGCAGGCGCATGTTGCTCTCGCTCACCTTTACAATGTGGTCTCTGCCGGGCACCATCAGTCTGACGCCGTCGGCCATGACGGTGTCGCCGGGCACGCCAGTGCAATAGCAGGCGCTTACAGGAAGACTTGTGAATGGAAGGGATGAGTCGGCCGGACAGTTGAAGGCCACGAGGTCGCCGCGCTCAACGGGCGATGGCATCCAGCGCGTGTATCTGAAGTAAGGACCGCCGCCCGTGCGCAGGCCATAGCTCCACCTGTTTACCAGCACGCGGTCGCCACTGACAAAGCAGGGTTCAAGCCCTGAGCCGCTGACCGTGTAAACGGTAAACACCAAAGCGCGGAAAGCCAACATCAACAAGATTGTGACTATCAACGCCATCACAAACTTGAGCGCACTTCTCATAGTCCTTAGGATTAAGAGTTATGAAGCAAGAGTGAAGAAGTAAGGCGCAGACCCGTCGGGCGGATGCTTGCCGGCCTCTCTTTACGGCCTTGTTATTTGCCGATGCGGCAGATGCCGTGGCGCGTCAAGACGCTGCCTGCGCCGTGCAAACGGGCCTTACGGCCGGCGCCCTACTTCCTTTCTCAGTTCAAAATCCTTAATATATTGCTTTTATTTTATATTATCAACAAAACGGAACAGGCGGCTCCAGCGCACCTTTGAGAATCCGCTGCGGTCGGGATCGCTGCTCCACCAAATGAAGATAGGCTTGCCCACAATGTGGTCTTCAGGCACAAAGCCCCAGTAACGCGAGTCGGCCGAGTTGTGGCGGTTGTCGCCCATCATCCAGTAATAGTCCATCTTGAACGTATACTTGTCTGTCTGCTTGCCGTTGATGTATATCTTTCCGTTCTTGACTTCAAGCTGATTGCCCTCATACACACGTATAGGACGCTCGTAAACGGCAATGTTCTTCATGTTGAGAGTTATGGTCTTGCCCTTCTGCGGAATCCATACCGGACCATAGTTGTCGCGTGTCCATCCCGTGTAGGCGTTCAGCGGATAGATGTCTCCCACGGTAGCCTCGGTGTTAAGGGCTATGCTTGCCACGAGGTCGCGGCGCTTTGCCAGTGCCGTTGCGGCCTTCTTGGTCAGCGGCATGTATCCGTTCTGGTTAAGACTCGTAAGGTCTTCCATGCTTATTCCCAGCTCATGCATGAGGTCATCGGGCAGCGGCTGATTGAGCTTCACGTTGTATGTATACTGCACATTGTCGGGTTCCTTGTTGGGTTTGCCGTCGAGATACACTATGCGGTCCTTTATCTGGAGCGTCTGTCCGGGCAGACCAACGCAGCGCTTAACATAGTTTTCGCGGCGGTCAACGGGCCTTGAGATTATCGAACCGAACTCAGGATGGTTGTCGAGGATGTAGTTTCGTCCGATGTTATACACTCTGTTGTACCAGTCGCGCTGCTGCTGCGGAGTGAGTTTCGACATGTCTGGATGGTCCATTATCAGCTGACTGCCGTAAGAATAGCACATCTGATAGTAGTCGGCAGCCTGATACTGCGGGTTAGACACGAGCGTATCGCCTGCCGGATAGTTGAACACCACGATGTCGTTGAGCTCAACCTTGCCCAGGCCTTTTGCTCGGCGATAGTCCCACTGCGGCCATTCGATGTACGACTTGCAGCCGAACACGGGCAGCGTGTGCTGTGTGAGCGGCATGGTGAGGGGCGTCTGCGGTATGCGCGGACCATAGCTTACCTTGCTCACGAAGAGGTAGTCGCCGGTGAGAAGCGACTTCTCGAGCGACGAAGAAGGTATGACATAGTTCTGGAAGAAGAACAGGTTGATGAAATAAACGGCCACGAGGGCGAACACCAAGGCATCTACCCACGACATGATGAAGCGCACGGGGCGCTCTGAGTCTTTCCACCACTGCCAGCGTATCTTCTTTGTTATGTAGACGTCGAAGATAAACGGAACGACGATAAGTCCGAGCCAGCTCTCAAGCCAGTAGAGGAAAATGAGATACAACAGGGTTACAACGGCAAACTTGGTCCATTGCACCTTCATATTAAGTTTTTTCTTTTCTTTGTCAATCATTGGTGTAAATATTTATTGTTTAGTAGTTAAAGGAGTTAAAAGTAGTTATCGCCGTACAAGTACGGCTTAGGAGTTAAAATCATTACCCTTGAGGATTATTATTGATATAAATAATCACATACACATTGTACACGTGCAAAAAGCCTTTAAGGCTAATGACTTTAACTACTTAGCAGGCACAGCCTGCGATAACTTCTTTAACTACTTTAACTCCTAAAGTTTAAAACTTAAACATATCACTTATCGTCAGCAGTCCGCTGTGCTGTGCCGTATATTCGGCTGCGAGCACTGCTCCCAGGGCAAAGCCCTTGCGCGAATGGGCGTCGTGAGTGATGGTTATGCAGTCGGCCTCGCTGTCGTATGCAATGGTGTGTATGCCCGGCACCTCGCCGCGGCGCACCGAGTCGATGCGCAACTCGTTGTCGGCGCAGTCGGCAGAGCCTTCTATATGGCCGTCGGGAGCCGTCAGAGTGCCCTTCACCCAGCTGTCCTTGCGGTCGAGATTGTCTATTATCTCCTCGGCAAGAGTTATCGCCGTGCCGCTCGGAGCGTCGAGCTTATGCACGTGGTGAGTCTCCTCCATTGTAACCGAATACTGCGGAAATCCGTTCATTATCTTTGCCAGATAGCGGTTTACGGCCGAGAATATGGCCACGCCTATACTGAAGTTAGAGGCCCAGAAGAGGGTCTGTCCGCCCTCGGCGCACATCTTTCTGACATCGTCGCCGTGGTCTTTCATCCATCCCGTAGAGCCCGACACCACCTTGACGTTGTGCGCAAAGGCCCTGAGATAGTTGCCGTAGGCGGCAGTAGGATTGGTGAACTCGATGGCAACATCAGCCGAGGCAAAGGCCTCGCTGTCGAAGTCCTGCTGGTTGTCGATGTCGATTATACTTACAATTTGGTGGCCACGGCCAAGGGCTATCTGCTCAATCATCTTGCCCATCTTGCCATAGCCGATAAGAGCTATTTTCATAATTAAATCGCGATTTAAATCATCTGCAAAGATAACATAAGTCAGAGAGAAAACAAAATAAAAGAGTTTTTTTAATTCTGCATAACTTATTTTTATGCGCGCAACACGCTGCCACACCGCCACTTGCGCCGATATAAGCCCCCGGCACGGGCCTACAGACAAGGCCGAAACAGCCGCACAGGGCACGCAACGCCGGCTGCCGGCGGCCATAATGAAGGCAGAACGCACGCCAACGGCATCCGCCTTTTGTAACACACTGTGGCTCAGCGCGTTGCAAAAGGCCGTCTTTTAGCTTCTAAAAGGTGGCCTTTCAGCGTGTAAAAGGGCACCTTTTGCAATGCAATATGCCGTCTTTTGGAAAACGGAAGGTAACGAGGCTTACCGCTTACGGCATGATAAGGGACTGCGGCTCGGCTAAGGGCAAGGAGCGGCCGCAAGGCTTTGTGATAAAAGAACAAGCCCTGACGCTTCTGAAATGGCGTCAGGGCTTGTTTCATCAGGCATCAATATGATGCGTTATTCGTAAAGATAGAACATGCGCTCCATCATCTGCCACTTCTGGTCTGACGTGGCGTCGGCGGCGCAGTCCTGAAACATTGCCACATGTTCTTCCCATT
>NZ_HF986862.1:188390-203511 GCF_000431195.1 Prevotella sp. CAG:255
TTCCTGCTGTCGCGGCAGCGTGGCAAGGCGCGCCATCGCACTGTCCCAGTCGAAGTCTAACGGTGCGTCGACAATCATAAACAGGCGGTTGCCGAGGATGTAAATCTCCATTTCCAATATGCCTACGGCCTTTATTCCTTCCTTAATCTCGTCCCAGAAGTGCTCTTTGTCGTGGGCCTCGCGATAGCGGCGGATAAGCTCCGCGTCGTCTTTCAGTTCCATTGTCTGACAGTAACGCTTTACAGGCACGCCGAATTCTTTTGTCTTATAGCCTTCCATAGTTATATTTTTAATTCATAATTAATAATTCACAATTCATAA
Source organism: Prevotella sp. CAG:255 (assembly GCF_000431195.1). Classification (NCBI taxonomy): domain Bacteria; kingdom Pseudomonadati; phylum Bacteroidota; class Bacteroidia; order Bacteroidales; family Prevotellaceae; genus Prevotella; species Prevotella sp. CAG:255. The sequence continues at coordinate 188,712 of NZ_HF986862.1, forward strand.
TTGGGTTGGTTAATTGTCCCCAAAAATTATGTATTAATTAATAATTGGGCTAATTTTCTTAATTCTTAATTTTTAATTTTTAATTATTACTTCCTATCCTCCCCTTCTGCCTCTTTGAATACGTCTTTGATGATTTGGCTTGCAAGGGTGAAGCCGAATATGCCGGTTATGTGGAGCATTGAGCCGTTGGCGCGCGCCTCGTCTGACGTGCCCTGGTTAGGCAGAAGCTCGTCGCTGTAGACGCATCTGAACTTGCGTGCAGGCTTGTCGCCCTGACGTTTGAACTCCTGACGCAGCTTGCGGGCAAGCGGACAGCCCTCCACTTTCCAGAATTCTGTAACCTTGATGCGCGACGGGTCGAGCTTGCGCGCTGCCCCCATCGACGACAGCAGGGTGGCCTTTGAGCGGCATGCCGTGCGTATCAGCAGCATCTTGTCGGCTATGCTGTCTATCGCGTCGACAACATAGTCGTAGTCGTTTAGATTAAATTCTGCCGCCGTATCGGCACTGAACGCCATAAAACGCGCGTCAACCTCAGCCTCGGGACTGATGTCGAGCAGTCTGTCGCGCAGCACTTCCACCTTCGGCTTGCCCACGGTCGACGTGGTGGCCATGAGCTGCCGGTTGATATTCGACGGGCACACGCGGTCGGGGTCTACAATGGTTATATGTCTTACGCCCGAGCGCACCAGTGCCTCAACGCACCAGCTGCCTACGCCGCCCACGCCAAACACTATGACGCGCGTTGCGCACAGCCTCTCAGTGGCATCGTCGCCGAGCAGCAGTCGGGTTCTTGATAAATCGCTGTTCATAAAATTCTATCACACGATTAATTCATAATTGGCTAATGCCGAACTTCGTTTCACAAATTATAATTCATAATTTGGCAGGTTCTACGCCCTCTTATTATTATGCATTAGACTTTAAGTCTCAATTAAAAGGACTATCTTCAGCTGTGTTTTCAGCTGCCAAGTCATGCTTTCTTAATCCTTAATTCTTACTTCTTAATTACCCAGTCTTTTCCTGCAATCTTCGAGAATGGCCATCAGTTCGTCAACTGTCGAGGCGCGGAGCATGGCTATACGCGTCTGACGGAAGTCGGGAATGCCCTTGAATATGGGCGTGGCGGCGAGATGACGGCGCGTGTGCAGTATGCCGCGATACTCGTCTATGCGCTCCACGTTGATACGCAACTGCTCCTCGAGGATGTCCAGCTTGCGGTTGAAGTCGAGTTCAGGATCAGGTTCCTTGCCGTTAAGATAGTCGCGAATCTCCTTGAAAATCCACGGATGACCGAACGTTGCGCGGCCTATCATCACCGCGTCTACGCCGTAACGCTCAAACGCCTGCCTGGCTTCTTCGGGCGTAGTGATGTCGCCGTTGCCTATTATGGGGATGTGTATGCGCGGATTACGCTTCACTTCGCCTATCAGAGTCCAGTCTGCCTGACCTGTGTACATCTGCGCCCTTGTGCGTCCGTGTATCGTCAGAGCCTGTATTCCGCAGTCCTGAAGCTGCTCGGCCAGCTCGGTTATTATGAGGTTGTCGCTGTTCCATCCGAGCCTTGTCTTCACCGTTACGGGCACTTTCACCGCCTTGACCACCTCGCGTGTTATGTCGAGCAGCAGCGGAATGTTCTGCAGCATGCCTGCTCCGGCGCCCTTGCCTGCCACCTTCTTGACAGGACAGCCGAAGTTGATGTCTATCAGGTCGGGGCCGGCCTCCTCAACAATCTTTGCCGCCTCCACCATCTGCGGCACGTCGCGGCCATAGATCTGGATGCCCACGGGCCTCTCGTCGTCGCTTATTGTGAGCTTGTTCATGGTGCTCTTAACCGAGCGCACCAGTGCTTCTGCGCTGACAAACTCGGTGTATACCATAGCCGCTCCGTAGCGTTTGCACAGCCGGCGGAATCCTATGTCGGTTACATCTTCCATCGGCGCCAGCAGCAAAGGCCGGTCGCCAAACTGTATGTTGCCTATTTTCATTGCGTGTAGGGTTGATGGTTTGGTCTTAAGTAGTTATCGCTCATGCTGTGAGCTAGTAGTTAAAGGAGTTATCGCCGGCTGTGCCGGCTAGGAGTTAAAGCCGAATGTCCTGCTGGTGTTTGTGGGACTTATGGGACATAATGGGACTTATGACGGGATAAGCCACAAGGCATTTGACTTTAACTACTAGCTCACCGCGTGAGCGATAACTACTTTAACTCCTTTAACTACCTGACGTTTTTTCTATTTTCAGTTATTAATTAAATGATAAACTCCTCCTGCCATGCACCTCACCATGCCTTTCATCTCGAGCGTGAACAGGGTGGCGGCGAGACGGCTGACGGGGATGCCGGAGGTCAGGGTCAGACTGTTTACCTGCTGGTCGTTCTCCTTCTGCAGGGCATCGGCCACGGCCTGCTCGTCGGCTGTAAGCTCGGGAAAGAGCGTGCGCTCTATACCGTTACGGCGAGCCTGCTCCAGACGGGCGTCGGTCTGCCATCCCATGGCGTTTATAAAGTCGGCGGCGCCGGATATAAGGCCCGCCTTGTTGTCGCGTATAAGGTTGTTGCAGCCTTCAGAATACATGTCGCCCGTACGGCCGGGAAAGGCAAACACGTCGCGGCTGTAGCTGTTGGCAATGCGCGCCGTTACAAGTCCGCCGCCGTGGGCGGCACTCTCTATCAGCACCGTGGCGTCGGACATGCCTGCCACGATGCGGTTGCGGCGCAGGAAATTGAGCTTGTCGGCGTTGGTGTTTGAGAAGAACTCGGTGAGCAGTCCGCCCTGGGTGAGCATCTTGTCGGCCGTGTCGCGGTGGCGTGGCGGATAGAGATAGTCTAATCCGTGAGCCAGTACGGCCACCGTGTCGAGTCCGTTTGCCAGTGCCTCGCGGTGCGCGCAGATGTCCACTCCGTATGCCAGTCCGCTTACAATGAGCACGTCTGGGCACATCGCAGACAGGTCTTTAACAAAGCTGTGTATGCAGTCCTGCCCGTAGGCGGTGCAGTGGCGTGTGCCGACGATGTTGATTACGCGCATGCGGTTGAGCCTTGCCGTGCCTTTATAGAACAGCACGAGCGGTGCGTCGATGCACTCCTTCAGCCGCTGCGGATAGTCTTCGCTGCCCATGCACAATATGCTTATGCCGTTACGCGCCGCAAACTCAATCTCGCTCTCTGCCCTCGCCTCTGCCTCAGCCGTGTCGGCCAGCGCCTCGGCAGTGCGGCGGTTGCAGTCGGGCATCAGGTCGCATATGTTGCGGCGGTTGTCCATTATGGCCGTAGCGCTGCCCGCCTTGCGCCACAATGCGGTTATCTCGGCAGAATTAAAATAGCTGATTCTGCTGAGCGTAAGCATGTTTAATATCTCTTGTTCGTGCATGGCGGGGATGGTTCTTGAGGATGGGAGGAACGGGATTTATGGGGCTTATGGGAGTGATGTGGGGGCTTTAGGCGCATGCGCCTGTGGCCGCTGCTGCCTAAAGCCAGCGGCTGAAAGCCTCGTCATACTCCTTGCTGTTGGCCAGTTTGCCGTTCACCAGACATACAAGGTCTATCACGCCCTTGAAGCATATCTTGTTGTCAGAGGCGCGGTAGATGTCCTGATAGAACACATATCGCAAGCCTTCCTTCTTGAGGTTGAGGCATGATATAAACTCGTCGTCGCATCTAAGCGGCGTCTTATACTGCAGGTTCATGCGGGCCACGACGGCGTCGACGCCCTTGCGGTGCATCTCGGCGAAGCTGAGTCCGCACTCTTTCAGAAAGAGGTGGCGCGTGTGCTCGGTGTAGTGCAGATAGTTTGCGTTGTTCACAATGCCTTCGATGTCGCACTCATAGTCGCGAACCATCATTCGTGTGGTGAATATATATTCCATAATGGATGCAAAGATAAGGCTTTTTCCGTATTATTTTCTGTTTTTTTGTGCTAAAAGATTTGTTTTGTCTTCGCGGCAGTTTCTTAGTCAGGTTTATGCCCTTGTTGTATGGGGCATGACGGGGCGTTTTCTGAAAGGTGGCCTTTTGACTTGCGAAAGGGCACCTTTTACACGATGAAATGGCACCTTTTGGAGCCTAAAACATGGCCTTTTAGGAAGCCGTTTGTATCATATTGATAATCAAGAGGTTACGAATGGCCGTAAAATCGGCATCTATCCGGCGTCTGATATGCCGCTTTATATGGCACGAATTGCGATAAAAAGGCACATTTCTGTTGTCCTGTCAGCGCTTTGTCTTCAGATATTCGTATCCTATGCGGCACCTAAGGCAGTCCTTCTTGTCGCAGTATTCCTTCTTCAGCTGTATCAGCGCCTGACTGTCTCCGGCGTTTTCGGCCTTCAGTCCGCACTGCTCCCACAGTCTTACTATATGGTTGTTTTCTGCCCGCAGCTCACTGAGCAGACTGAACGCGCGACTGCACAACGTGTCGTCGTGGCGGTGGCGGCCGTAGGCAAAGAGCATGGGCACGGCGGTGTTGATGATGAGCAGATTGAGCGACGGGTCGGAAATGCTCTTGCGGTTCTTAACGCTCGTGCTGCCAAAGGTGTAGTGAGTCTCCCAGTAAGGCGTAACCCTTGTGCGCAGCAGGTCTTTAAGCTGCTCGACGGATGTACACTCGGCAAGGCGGCTAAGGTCGCTTTGGCGCGAATGATAGAGCTGTGCCAGCTGCGATATGCGTATGTGAGGAAAGTTCTGGGGCCTCATCCTGAGAAACTTCCACATGCCGGCGTCGATGGGAGTAAGGCCAAACTTATGCGCCATATACTGATATTCCTTGCGCAGACGGTCGAAATAGCCCTCCTTGATGGCGTCGTCGCGGTAAGGTTCGGGTATGGTGTCATACTCAAGCAGACCTGCCTGTCCCATGAATATTGCCTCAATCTGGAACAGGTCGTCGCGGTGATGAGCCACGCTCTGCAGCGGAACGCTCATTGCCCACGCCTCGAAGGCGTCGCCGTTGACGCCGAATCCGTAGTTGCGCGCCATCGTTACGAAGAGCGCCGACTCCCACGAGCCGCCGCATCTGTCGGCTCTCTGCCTTATGGCGTCGGTCTTCTGCTCCAGCCGTTCGGCCTGCAGGCGGCTCATCCAGCTGTGAACCGTGAGCCGGCTTAGCTGCGGTATGATGGCGTAGCAGGGCGGATAATGGTCGGTGGTGATAAGTTCGTCATAGTTGCGGCTAACCTCCTGCGGCACGTCGAGCCTTATCTGCGCCACCTTGCGGCCGTCGGACGTTATGATGTCCTGCCCCGTTTCTGCCGCCACATGCAGCACAACGTTGTCGTAGGCCTTGTCTTTGTCGTGTCCGTGCGCATACCAGTCGGATGCCTTGTCGTGTATCTCGATGTTTCCTACCCACATAGTGCCGCCTATTCTGACCTTCGCGTTGAAGAAGTCGGGCCCCGCGTTGGCGTTTGGCAGACCTGCGTCTATCACCTCAACGCTCTCGCCCGTGGTGGTAAGGAGCGGCCTTACGGGAAACATCTTGTGCTTCCATACATAATGAAGAAGCTTTTCCATAAGCGTGTTTTTTATGCAGTTCTTAGTCGGTTGCAGGCCTTTGTGCGGCCTTTGCGCCCATTTCAGCGCAATACAAAGATACGAAAAAATCCCGTACAAGATGTTTCCTGTACGGGATTTTTTATCTTTAAGCGCCATAAGTCTGCGCCTTCAGCGGCACAGACCATTGTCGTGCGTCATTATTTCTTGATAACCTTAACGGTTGTTCCGTCAGCCTTCTTCAGGATGTTGAGACCCTTCTTCATGCCGTTCAGCTTGTTTCCGTTGATGTCGTACACAGCTTCAACGCCGCTGTTGGTTACAGGAGCGCTGATGCCTGCTGACTCATAACCGAACTTAACATTGATATCCATGTCCATAACACCTGGAATTGAATACAGAATATTGATGTCGGCTTTCAGCTTGTCGTCAGTCATATCAGCTATCATGTCAACGTCTACAGGTACGCCTTTAAGTGCCCAGTTAACCTCAGGATCGTCGCCGGCCTTGATAGTTACGGTCTGCTTGGTGCTGAGTTTAACAACTCCGTCTTCCTCAACGGCGTCAACGTCTGTCATTTCAACAGTACCTACAGCCATAACTCCTGTAAGCTCGAAGTTCTTCAGAGCAAGAGTGTATTTGCCGTTTGACTGCTTTGTAACTTCGATTGTAGCCTGCTGAGCCGGCATTGTGCTGCCCATAGCTGTAACAACGAGGTTGTCTGTATAGCTCTTAGTCTGGCTTTCGGGTGTTCCGAACACAGCAGAGATATTCATTCCGACAGCAGATATTGTCATTGTCATGTAGAGTTTGTCGCCATGCATGTAGCTGCCTTCGTTGACAGTAACCTCAGCTGTAACAGGGACTCCTATGTTTACTTTTACAGAAGCCTTTGTCTCTTCAAACCATGTGTATCCGCTTGGCTCCTCATCGTTGCCCTTTACGTTCTCAACCTTGATGTCGCCGAGGTTCAACGGGCCGAAAGAGAAGTTCTTCAGGGTGATGTTGTAGAGTCCGTCAGAGCCTTCTACTTCCTCAACAGATATTGTTGATTCAGATATTGTAGGTTCGCCGCTGCCCAGAGAGATTGAAAGCTGGTCGGTAAAATCCTTAGCTCCTGCTGTAAGAGTGAGTGCGAGGAGCGCAATAATAGTAAAAATTTTCTTCATCTTTTTCCTTGTTTTGTTATTATGTTACTTTATTTTATATGAAACACCTATTGTTCCGTAAATCGGGTAAAGCGTCTGTTCGATAGTATCGAAGTGCTTTCTGAATATTCCGGTGAATCCCCATGAGACGTCGGCAAAGGCTCCCCACTGCTTGTGGAAGTACCATTCGGCGCCGAGCATCATGCCAAGCTGCCATGAGCGCATGTCGTCGCTGAAGTCGTAAGTGCCGCGGCTGCCCTCGTCAGAGCCAAGCTCCACCTTTGCTCCGGTGGGGTCGCCGACACGCAGGTAGCCGTCGTAGGCATATCCGCGGAAGGAGTGCGACCTGACGTAAGACAGATAGGGACCGAGCTTCAGGTGCAGGTTGCTGTTAAGGGCGTAGGTTGCCTGCAGCGGAAGCGTGAGCATCCACATCTCCACCTCGGAAGCGTTGTGGCCGGTAAACTGGCCCTCGAGCCTCTGTCCTCCCCTCACGATGGCCATGTGATAGTTCTTGACGGTGGCGTCGATGTTCATTCCCTTGTTCTCAAGATGCAGTCCGGTGGTGAGTCCCCACTTGTCTGACAGGGGCTTGTATATGCCCAGTCCGAGCGAGAAGTTGGGCTCGAGCTTGTAGCTGTCGAGGCTTCTTATCGAGGCCGGCATGCCCATGGGGGCTGTGCCTCCCACGCTGTAGCCGAAGCGCAGGTTGTAAACAAGATTGTCGAATATGCCTGCTCCGAAGGCCGCAGAGGCCGTAAGGGCGGTCAGGACTAATGTGATAAACGTTTTCTTCATGACTATTCGGTTGTTTCTTCGCAGACCACTTCAACTTCGTCAACTATAAGCGTGCTGCCGATGGCTCCGCAGAACGCTGCTCCGTCGATGCTCGACGAGAACACCACGGCCAGGTTATAGCCTCTGTTGGCCAGTTCGGCGGGGTCTACTTCGCCGGTATATTCAAAATTGATGTCGAACGATGTCCATCCGTCTGTTGCCTTTACTTCGCCGAGCCTTGCTATAGCCACGATGTTGCTGTTGGTAAGCACGTCGTCGCCATACAGCATGACGGGCTTTCCGGCGCTGTCGTGATTACGGTAGAACACGGCATAGATGTCGCCCTGGTCGGTCTTTCCGGGTATTTCGTTTCCGTATTTGTCCATAAGCATGCTGCCCGGCGTATACATATAATGTCCGGTGAAGCGCAACGGCTTGCGGTCGAACGGCAGTCCGAAGTTGGTGGCCTTCAGCGTGTTTGTAAGTGCCTTGCTTACGTCGAAGTAGCCTATAAACAAGTTGCCTGCGGCTATGCGCATGTTGACCATGGCTCCCAGCGCTCCCGTGCTGCGTGTCTCGAGCTTAACGGCCGAGCCGTAGTATCCGTCGGCATATGGCGCCGTGGGGTATTCGTAGGCCTCGGCACTGCTCATGCTGATGTTGAATCCGGGGTTACCCGTAGCCCAGTTGCCCATCCATTCGCTGTCTTCATTGAGGTCGCTCCATTCATAATACTCGCCTCCGGCACCGCCCTTGATGATGCGGAAGTTCTCGAAGTCGTACTTTCCGACAGAGGCCTGTGTCTTGAAGGCCACCACGTATGTCCTGCTCCACTGCCCGTCCTGCGACGTAACCTTGTAAGTGACGGTCTTACCGTCGCTGAAGTCGTGCACCGAACCGCTGGCCGGCTCTATCGTGGCGCCTTCAGTGAGCTTGAATATCGGGGCCATGCTGCTCAGGTCGGCACCAACTTTAACGTTGAAAGTTATGTTGGTCTGCTCCGAGGGAACGTTTACCAGCGTGTCGCTGGGCGCGAAGAATATGTCTGAAGGATTGTCTGTGTGTACGTATGCCTGCTCGATGTCGCATTCAGCGTTGAGCGGCTCGTCCTTAAAGCAGGATGTCAACGAGCTGCATACGGCGATTGTCAGAAGTATATTGGTGAACTTCATTTATGATACGGGTATGATTTAATATCTTGCAAAGATATTCCAAAAATCAATGTACGCCAAATTATTTTAACAAAAATTACACCTTTTATACTAAACTTTTTGATTAAATAAAGTTTTATTCCATCTTTTGCGACAAATAGGACATTTGTCTATACATAAGGGCTGCACGTCTGATTTTATGCCGCCTGCGCTCAACCGGCAGACGGCTGTATGCGGGGCGATTTCTGAAAGGTATGCTTTTGCATTGTAAAAGGCCGTCTTTCAGACGACAAAAGGCCACCTTTTGCAAGCTAAAAGGTGGCCTTTTGGAAAGCGGAGTCAACACTCCATGTAAACTATTGTATATCAAGGTATTACGCAAACACGACAAACTGCGACGAGACCGGCTCAGATCAGACGAATGTAAGCGCCGTGAGCTTGTCCTTGCAGAACACCTCGGCAGCCACGGCCTGCAGCTCTTCGGCCGTCAGACGGTCTATCTGGCTCATCAGCGCCGTTACGTCTTTCTCCCAGCCATAGTGCAGGAAGCTCTTTGCGAAGTCGAGGGCGAAGCTTTCGCGGTTGTCGCACGCCACGCCTATCTGTCCCTTTATCTGCCTCTTGGCGGCTGCAAGCTGTGCTGCCGACATGGGTTTCTGCGCCATACGGTCGAGCTCGCGCATCACGAGGCGGCGGCATTTCTTCACGTCCTTAGGGTCGCAGCCGAAGTAGGCACACCACATTCCGGTGTCTGAATAGCTCACCATCGAGCTGTCTACGGTGTACACCAGTCCGTGCTTCTCCCTGAGGGCTATGTTCAGGCGGGCGTTCATGCCCGGTCCGCCAAGTATGTTGTTGAGCAGATACAGGGCCATGCGCCTGTTGTCGTGCACGCTGTAGGCACGGTTGCCTATCATCACATGGGCCTGATGAGTGTTCTTATGGCGGAGCAGTTCCTGCGGGTTATATTCGGGCAGGACGCCCTTTGGCACGCTGTCGACGAGCGGACTGCACGGCGGAAAGTCGGCCGTGGCCTTCTCGAGCAGCCTGACAAGACGGCTGAAACTGATGTCGCCATAGGCAAAGAACACGGCATTCTCGGGACGGTAGAAGCGGCGCGTGAAGCTCAGCGCGTTGTCCGTTGTATATTCGCGCAGGCGCTCCGCCCTGCCCAGGATGTTGTGTCCGAGCGGATGTCCGCTGAATATGGCGTTCTCAAACTCGTCATAAATCAGTTCGGCAGGCGAGTCGTTGTAACATTCAATCTCGTCGCATATCACCTCAATCTCCTTGTCAATCTCTGCCTGCGGATACGTGCTGTGGAACACCATGTCGGTAAGCAGGTCGACAGCCCTTGCGATGTGCTCCTTCAGCAGTGCCGCATAGAACACTGTGTCCTCCTTGTTGGTGAAGGCGTTGAGGTCGCCTCCCACCTTCTCCAGCCGGTTCAGTATCTGTATTGAGGTGCGCCTTGCGGTGCCCTTGAACGTGGTGTGCTCGCAGAAGTGGGCGATGCCCTCCTCTCCGGGCTGCTCGTCGCGCGTGCCGGCACATATGCCGTAGCCGCAATAAACCACGGGCGAGGCCGACGGCAGGTGGATAATCCTGAGGCCGTTGGCCAAAGTAGATGTATTATATTGCATTTGTATCTTTTATTAAAGCTCAAAATCCATTGTGCAAAAATACAACTTTTTAGTTTGTTATTTAATAAAAAATTCGGATATTTGCAGCTAATTATATCAACAGGGCGCACGCCGCGCACAGCGCCGCATGCCCGCACCGCAACAGCCGGAGGCCTCAGCCCGCAGGACCATCAGCCGCCGGCGGCACAGCAGCCTGCGGCAAGGCGGACGGCAGGAGGCGCACAGGCAGCAGCCCGAAAATGTCAAAACTAAAACAGATGAGGAAAGTTATAGGAATAGGTGAAACCGTGCTTGACATCATTTTCAAGAACGAACGTCCGGTGAGCGCCGTGCCGGGAGGCTCAGTCTACAACGGCATAATATCGCTCGGACGTGCCGGCGTGCCCGCAGCCTTTATCAGCGAGGTGGGCGACGACCGCATAGGACGGCGCACGGTCGACTTCCTTAAGGAAAACGGAGTTGACGCCTCTAACGTCAACATGTTCAAGGGCAGCAAGTCGCCCGTGTCGCTCGCGTTTCTCAACGACAACAACGACGCAGAATATATCTTCTATAAAGACCACCCGCACGACCGTCTCGACTATATATGTCCTGAGATCAACCGCGACGACATCGTCATGCTCGGCTCCTACTATGCCGTCAATCCCGTGATAAGGCCGCAGGTGGCAGCGCTCATGAACCATGCGCGCAGCAACGGGGCGATAATATATTACGACGTCAACTTCAGGTCGTCGCACGCCAACGAGGTGATGAAGCTCACGCCGAACATACTCGAGAACTTTGAATATGCCGACATCGTGCGCGGCAGCCACGACGACTTCAAGGTGATGTACAAGATGGAGACATCCGACAAAGTGTACAACTCGGAGATTTCTTTCTACTGCAAGAAGTTCATCTACACCAACGGCGCGCAGCCGGTAGAGCTTCATGCCGAGGGCGGATTCAGGAAGAGCTACCCCGTTACGGCCACCAGCACGGTGAGCACGATAGGCGCCGGCGACAACTTCAACGCCGGACTGGTGTACGGAATGATGCGCTACGGAGTGACGCGCGACGTCATCGACCGCGGACTCAGCGAGGACCTGTGGGACAAGGTGATTGAATGTGCCCAGAAGTTCTCGGCCAACTGCTGCAAGAGCATAGACAACTCTATCGACAAGGAGTTTGGCGAGGCCATGCGCGAGGAGGCCCTCAAGGGCGAATAACAGCCGCCGAACCGACACTGCACGGCATCATACAGGATATAAAATACGAAAAAGAACAAACCAAATAAATTTATTTGAATCATGATTGAGATTAAAGACAACATCTATTATGTAGGCGTCAACGACCGCAACAAGGAGCTTTTTGAGGGCCTGTGGCCGCTGCCCAACGGAGTTTCGTACAACTCTTACCTCATAAACGACGAGAAGGTGTGCCTCATCGACACTGTTGAGGTAGACTTCTTCATGCCATATATCAAGAACATCAAGGAGGTTATAGGTGACCGCAAGATTGACTATCTGGTGATAAACCACATGGAGCCCGACCACAGCGGTGCCATAGAACTGATAAGAAAATATTATCCTGAAATAAAAATCGTTGCCAACAAGAAGACATTCGGCATGATTGAAGGCTTCTACGGCATAACAACCAACGAAGTGGAGGTTAAGAACGGCAGCAAGCTGAGCCTCGGAAAGCATGAGCTTAACTTCGTCCTCACACCTATGGTTCACTGGCCCGAGACCATGGTTACGCTCGACACTACAAGCCATGTGCTGTTCTCGGGCGACGCGTTCGGCTGCTTCGGCGCGCTGAACGGCGGCATAATCGACTCAGAAATCAACTGCGACACGTTCTGGCTCGAGATGGTGCGCTACTATTCTAACATCGTCGGCAAGTACGGAGTACCCGTACAGAACGCTCTGAAGAAGCTTGCGGGAGTGCAGCTCGACTATATCTGCTCTACACACGGCCCCGTATGGCACGAGAACGTAAGCAAAGTGATCGGCATCTACGACCGTCTGAGCCGCTATGAGACCGAGGAAGGCATCGTGATATGCTACGGAACGATGTACGGCAACACCGAACGCATGGCCGAAGTGATAGCCCGCGCGGCGAGCCAGGCCGGCATCAAGAACATCGTTATGTACAACGTGTCGAAGACTCACCACTCTTACATACTGCGCGACATATTCCGCTACCGCGCACTCATCGTCGGCGCACCTACCTACAACGCAGGTCTTTACCACGAGATGGAGGTATTGCTGAGCGAGATAGCCAACAAGGACATCAAGAACCGCCACTATATCGGATGGTTCGGAAGCTATGCATGGGCCGGCAAGGCCGTTGAGCGCATACAGCACTGGAACGAAACCAAGCTGAAATTTGAGGCTGTGGGCACTCCGGTTGAGATGAAGCAGAGCCTGAAAGAAGACTCTTACGCACAGTGTGAGGCCCTGGGCCGCGCCATGGCTGAAAGGCTTAAACAAGACCGATAATGAAAAAGATAAAGCTGGGCCTGCTGCCAAGAGTTATCATAGCGATAGCTCTTGGCATAGCGCTGGGCAATGTGCTCAGCCTGCCGGTAGTAAGGGTGTTCGTCACCTTCAACGCTGTGTTCAGCCAGTTTCTCAACTTTGTCATTCCGCTGATAATCATCGGCCTGGTTACTCCTGCCATTGCCGACATCGGCAAGGGCGCGGGCAAGCTGCTGCTGGCCACGGTAGCCATAGCATACGCCGACACGGTGCTCACGGGAGTGCTGTCGTATGGCGTGGGAACAAGCCTGTTCCCGTCGATGATTTCGTCGGTTTCCGACTTCAGTTCCGTTGTGAAGCCGGAGGGAACTGCTCCTTACTTCGAGATAACCATACCGCCAATGGCCGACGTCATGAGCGCACTGGTGTTCTCGTTTCTCATGGGCCTGTGCATAGCCTACAGCAACACGCCCACTCTGAAAAATGCCTTCATGGAGCTGAAGGAGGTAATCACCAAGACCATAGCCGTGGCGGTGGTTCCGTTGTTGCCGCTCTTTATCTTCGGCATATTCCTTGATATGACGATGAAGGGCGACGCCATGCGCATCATGACGGTGTTCGCCAAGATTATAGTTGTAATATTCGCGCTCCACATCTTTGTACTTCTTTACCAGTATGTCATAGCGGGAGCCATCGTAAGGCGCAACCCCCTGAGGCTGCTCATCAACATGCTGCCTGCCTACTTCACCGCTCTCGGCACGTCGTCGTCGGCAGCCACAATACCGGTATCGCTGCGCCAGACGCTGAAGAACGGCGTGAGAAACGACATTGCGTCGTTCGTGGTGCCTCTGTGCGCCACAATCCACATGTCGGGCTCTACGCTGAAGATCACCGCCTGCGCGCTTACGCTGTGCATGCTTGAGGGCATACCCCACTCGCTGCCTGTGTTCATACACTTCATAATGATGCTCGGCATAGTGATGGTGGCAGCTCCGGGAGTGCCGGGAGGAAGCATCATGGCGGCGCTCGGACCGCTCGCCTCTATACTGGGGTTCAACACCGAGCAGCAGGCTCTGATGATTGCGCTCTACATTGCCATGGACAGCTTCGGCACGGCATGCAACGTTACAGGCGACGGAGCCATAGCGTTGGTTATCGACAAGATGTTCAAGCCGAACAGAAAGGTAGCCGCAACGGCTGCGGACAACGCACCGGCGGAATAACGGAATATATCTGAAAGAAAAACAAAAGGCATCTTTCCGCTTACGGAAAAATGCCTTTTTATTTATACCTGAACCGATATCGGAACGCCTGACGATACCCGTCTGAAATCGGCACGATACATACCGATTTGCAAAAGGCCACCTTTTAGCCTCCAAAAGGGCACATATTGCACGCTAAAAGGGCACCTTTTAGGAGCTAAAACATAGCCTTTCGGAAAGCCTCTGACTGTCAGCGTGTTAGCAATGCCTTCAGTTCGTCGATATTGTTGGCCGTCATGAGCGTCTTGTCGAAGCCGCTGCGTATCACGCCCTTGGCCTTAAGGTCGTCAAGCATGGCAAGAAGAGAGTTCCAGAAGCCCTTCATGTTGTAGAGTATCACGGGCTTGCTGTGATATCCGATAGACGCCGACGCAGCGATGGTGAATATCTCGTCGAGCGTTCCCACACCGCCCGGCAGCGCCACGGCTACGTCACACTGAGCCAGCATGAGGTCCTTGCGGTCGCTCAGGTTGTCGCACATCATCTTCACGTCAACATAGTCGGACACCTTTCCGCCCTTCTCTATAATCATCGGCACCACGCCTATCGTAGTGCCGCCTGCATCATGCACGGCCTTCGCCACACACTCCATAAGTCCCAGGTTGCATCCGCCGAACACCAGCGTATGCCCGTTTTCGGCCATCCATCGTCCCAGTTCTTCGGTCATTTTGAAGAAGTCGGGGTCGAGATTTGAATTTGCCGAACAAAATACTGCTATCTTCATTGTATTCAAATAATTATCCGTTTACAGCAGCGCAGCTGCCTTTCTTATCTCCGCCAGCCTCTTTGCCAGCTTCTTGTCCTCCCTTGCCACCTGCAGGTTATAGTCGCTCTGCATGCCCATAAGTATATATGCCGGAATGCCGCGAGCGGGC
>NZ_HF986862.1:203527-214921 GCF_000431195.1 Prevotella sp. CAG:255
CGGAATGCCGAGAGCGGCCTCAAGCACCAGCGCAAGGTCGGTTGTTACGGGCCGTTTGCCGTTAAGCACCTCGTTGAATGCCGTGTAAGGCAGGCCCAGACGCTCTGCCACCAACTTCTGCGACAGCTGTCTGCACTCCAGTTCGTCCTTTATCAGTTCGCCCGGATGCACCGGACTGAACGGTGTTGCCAACTCATCCATTTGTCTTGTCTATTTATAATGATTCGTAATGTCAGTCAAAGAACATATCTCAATCACTGCGCTGTCATCTGCCGAGGCTATCTCCCTGAACTCAAGCCGGTACTGGTTGTTTATTCTAACCGACGAAAGTCCCTTCTTGTCGCCCTGCAGTTTTTCATAATTGAGCGACCTGAACGGAAACAGGTCTTCTATGCGCCGTGCCTTGTACAGCACCCTGACGCACTTCACATATCCCTTGACAACCTGCGGCTGAAACCTGTGTTTCTTGTCCTGAGCCTTTCCCTTTTCGTAAAGCTCACGCAGATAATCTTTTTCAAAGTTTATTTTCATAAATTCAAACCAGACACCTCTCCACACCAATTAGTCCATGCTGCCGTGTAAACAACGGCAACACTGCCATAACTCAGGCGTAAGTGTGGAAGTAATCTCTATCCAACGGCAAAGATAACACATATTATCCTATTCACAAAAAAAGTGAATATTAAATTTCATAAAACCTCTTTCGTCCTTCACCATGTAACGTTTCCATGCGTCAAGGGCCTGCGCCACGGCGGGCATTTCAGCATAAAAGATGCAAGATTTTTCATTATTCATTGTGCTTTATTCATTTATTTCGTATCTTTGCACCGCATTAATTATAATTAATTTGAAGACATTTGAAGAATTAGGCGTAAGCGAAGAGATTCGCCGCGCTATTGAGGAGCTGGGCTTTGAACATCCCATGCCCGTACAGGAAGAAGTAATCCCCTATTTACTTGGTAACAGAAACGACGTAATTGCGCTGGCCCAGACGGGCACGGGCAAGACGGCTGCGTTCGGCATTCCGGTGCTGCAGCGCACCGACTCGCGTGTGCGTCAGACACAGGCGCTCATCCTCAGTCCCACCAGGGAGCTGTGCCTGCAGATAGCCGACGACCTGAAGGACTTTGCCAAATACATCGACGGCATCAACATCGTGCCCGTATACGGCGGCACTTCTATCGAAAACCAGATAAAGTCGCTGCGCCACGGGGCACAGATAATAGTGGCCACGCCCGGCCGACTTATCGACCTGATGAACCGCGGAGTGGCAAAGCTCGACGCCGTGAGGAACGTTGTGCTCGACGAAGCCGACGAAATGCTCAACATGGGCTTCTCTGAAAGCATCGACGAGATACTCGAAGGCGTGCCCGAAGACCGCAACACGCTGCTCTTCTCGGCCACGATGAGCAAGGAAATAGAGAAGATTGCACGCAACTACCTGCACGACCCGAAGGAGATTGTGGTGGGAAGCCGCAACGAAGGAGCCGAGCACGTAAACCACATATACTACATGGTGAACGCCAAGGACAAGTATCTGGCACTGAAACGCGTGGTAGACTACTTCCCGAAAATATTCGCCATAATCTTCTGCCGCACAAAACGCGAGACGCAGGAGATAGCCGACAAGCTGATACACGACGGCTACAACGCCGAATCTCTGCACGGAGACCTGTCGCAGCAGCAGCGCGACCTCACCATGCAGAAGTTCCGCCAGCACATGACCCAGCTGCTCGTGGCCACCGACGTGGCTGCCCGCGGACTCGACGTAGACGACCTTACGCACGTCATCAACTTCGGTCTGCCCGACGATATTGAGAGCTACACTCACCGCAGCGGACGAACAGGACGCGCCGGAAAGAAGGGCACCTCGATATCAATAATCCACTCTCGCGAGCGCTCAAAGATGCGAGCCATAGAGAAAACCATCGGCAAGAAGTTCGTAGAAGGCGTCATGCCGTCGGCTCAGGAGATATGCAAGAAGCAGCTCTACAAGGTGATGGACCAGATAGTCAAGACCGATGTGAACGAGGAAGAGATAGCTCCGTTCATGGAAGACATCAACCGCTACTTTGAATACATCGACAAAGAAGACCTCATAAAGAAGATTGTGAGCGTTGAGTTCGGCAAGTTCCTTGCCTATTATGCCGACGCTCCCGAAATCGGAAAGGTGCAGGTGCAGGGCGAAAGCCGCAAGAAAGACCGCAAGGACGACGCCCGCAAGCGCACCCGCAAGGCCGAGGAGGGCTACCGCCGCCTGTTTATCAACCTGGGAAAGGCCGACGGATTCTATCCCGGAGAGATCATGCAGTTTATCAACAAGCACATGAAGGGACGCCAGGAGGTGGGCAACATCGACCTGCTGAGCAAGATGTCGTACATAGAAGTGCCTGAAGAGGACGCTGAAAAGGTGATGGACGCGCTCGACGGAACTACATACAAGGGACGTGACGTGCGCTGCAACGACGCCGACGAGGGCGGCAAAGGCCGCAGCAGAAAGCGCAGAGAGCCCAAGGACGGAGGCTTCGAGAGATTTGAGAAGAAGTCGAAGCGCCGTGCAAGAGAGGCTGAAGAAAGCCCCAAAAAGAAGAAAAAGGCCAAGGCACCGAAGGCCGACAGCAGCATAAACGACGACTGGCGGCAGTTCTTCAAGCGCGACAACGCCAAGCTGGTGGGCGACGAACCCGACTTCAGCGAGGAAGGATGGGCCGTAAGAAAGAAAAAGAAATAACAACAATACCTTAAACTTTATCATTTACCTAAGAGGCGGCGGGGGCACAAAACCCTCGCCGCATTCTTTTATAACCGTGTATCACGACATACGGAAGGGCCAATATGCGCAATTAGGGAGCAAAGTTTTTGCCGTTAAGGCGATTTTTCTTACATTTGCAGAGATAACCGGCCAGCGGCCCGACAGACATCACGGGCAGGACGGACAGACGTATCTTAAATTACCTTTATCTAATAAATCAAATCATGAAGAAATTGTTTTTTACCGTAATAGCCGCCCTCTGCTGCCACCTCACGGCACCGGCAGGCGACATATTCGTGTCATCAACCGCCGGAAACGACAAGGCAGCAGGCACACGCGAGGCGCCGCTGAAGACGCTCGAGCAGGCTCTTAAGCAGGCAAGAGAGTGGCGCCGGCTCGGCTCAAGGAACGCCGAGGGGGGCATAAACATCATCATGAGCGGCGGCGTTTACCGCCTGTACAAGCCCCTGTTCATACGCCCGGAGGACAGCGGAACGGCCGATAGTCCCACGATAATACGCTCTGCCGACGGCGAGAGGGCCGTAATCAGCGGCGGAACTGAGGTAAAAGGCTGGCGCAAGGGCTGCGACGACGAGCGGCTTCCTGCCGGAGTAAGGGACAAGGTGTGGGTGGCCGATGCGCCGATGACTGGCAACCGCATCGTGGAGACGCGCCAGTTGTGGGCCGACGGACACAAGGCCATGCGCGCGTCGCAGTTTGCCTATGGCGTGATGGAGCGCATGAAGGCATTCAATACCACCGACGAGAGCATAACGATACCCACGCCCAAGACCGACCTGAGCCGTGCGCGGCAGCTCGAAATGACCGTGCATCAGCGCTGGGCGATAGCCATATTGCGTGTAAGAGAGATGAAAGACATGGGCAACGGACTGACAAAGGTGTGGTTTCATCAGCCCGAAAGCCAGATAGAGTTTGCCCATCCGTGGCCTCAACCCGTGATAGACGGCGAGCGCGGCAGCTCTTCGTTCTTCCTTTGCAACGCCGCCGAACTGCTCGACGAGCCGGGCGAGTGGTATCAGGACTACCCTTCGGGCCGCATATACTACTATCCCGAAGACGGCAAGGACCCCAACACGATGGACATCACGGTGCCCGTGCTCGAGACGCTGCTGACCATCGGCGGCACGCGCGAGCGCCACGTGAGCAACATAAGGTTTGAGAACATAGCCTTCGAGCACTCCGCATGGCGCCGCCCGCTGTACGAGGGGCACGTCACCCTGCAAGGAGGCTTCCGCTTCATAGACGGCTACAAGCTGGCCGAACCGGGCCTGTTCCACAAGGCGGAGCTTGAAAACCAGGCATGGATAGCGCGCCCAGAGGCAGCCGTGACGGCGCAGTTTGCCGACAGCATAGGCTTCAGCTCATGCACGTTCAGCCACACCGGCGCCACGGCCGTCGACCTGGCATACGCCGTAAGCTCGTCGGACATCACCGGATGCACCTTCACCGACATAGGCGGAACGGCCATTATGGCGGGGGGGGGATAGGCGGACCGGCCATTATGGCGGGCTGGTTTGGCGAGCAGGGCTTCGAGACGCACATACCCTACACGCCGGCAATAGGCAGCGACATGTGCAACAGACTGACCATTGAGCGCAACAAGATAACCGACGCCGCCAACGAAGACTGGGGATGCGGCGCCGTGAGCGCAGGATATGTGAGAGACACGGAGATAAGCGGCAACGAGGTTTCGCACGTAAACTACTCGGGCATCTGCGTGGGCTGGGGCTGGACGCCGCTCGAAAGCGGCATGCGCAACAACCGCATAACCGGCAACACCGTTACCGACTACGCCCGCCAGCTGTACGACGCAGGCGGCATCTACACGCTGTCTAACCAGCCCGGCTCAGTTATCAGCGGCAACACGATAAGCATGCCCCACCCTGCCCCGTATGCAACCAACAGCAGAGCCTTCTGCATCTACTTCGACGAGGCCACCGACGGCTACACCGTAAGCGACAACAAGATGCCGCAGGAGAGCTTCGGCTATAACAGACCGGGCAAGAATTTGAAGATAATAAAATAGCTGTCAGACGCCAGACAGTCAGCGGCAAAAACGCCGCCCGACCACAGGCACAAATCAAAAAACATGACATCAGGCACACCCCCCACAGGGTATGTTTTCTAAAAGGCCACCTTTCGCATTGCAAAAGGTGGCCTTTTAGCGTGCAATATGTGGTCTTTTAGAGGTCAAAAGACGACCTTTTGCAACGCCATTTATAACATATTGATATTCAGACGGTTACATCCGCTCGCGGTATTTCTGCGGCGACATGCCCGTCTGCTTGCGGAAAAACGTGCCGAAGCTTGACGGATTGGGGAAATGGAAGTCGTCGGCAATCTCGGCAACGGTCTTTCCCGTGCTGTCGAGCAGCGACATAGCCTTGCGCGTTATCGCCTTGAAGACAAGTTCCTGGACGGTGTATCCGCACACCGCCTTAGACAGCTCCGACAGATATTTGGGCGAGAGGCACAGCTTGTCGGCATAGAACGCCACTCCGCGCTCTGCCATATAGTGGCGGCCGATGAGCTGGATTAGCTTCAAGAACACCTCCGTGCGCCGCGCGTTGTGAGAGCCGTCGGCAAAATACTTGCGGCTGAACACCATGCACAGACGGTAAGTGAGCGACAGAAGGAGCATCTTGCGCTCGCTCACGGCAAAGAGGTCGTCGGCCTGCGGCTCGCCGCTGCCTATCAGCGAGATATATCCCGCTATGTCGTCTTCGCATCCGGTGCTCCACACGCAGGGCAGGTCGGGCGACAGACGGGCGTAGAGCTGCACCGACTGCACCATCGTACCGACCAGATAGCGTATAGGAGCCGTCTTATAGACAATGACGCTAAGGCGCAGCGTCTCCGACTTTCTCTCCACGCTGAAGAACGCCCCCTCGGGTATAAACACGGTTTCGCCCCGGCAGGCCTTATGGGTGCGGCCCGACAGGGTGAACTCAAACTCGCCTTCGTGGCATACAATCAGGCCTATGCCGAAGTTGCTGAAGCCCTCCGTCATGCGCCCGGGCAGGTCGTTGACCACGCCCCCCGACGAGCACACGTCGGCCATGCAGGCTATGTCATGCTGCAATGCGGCAAGCCGTTCCGAAGCCTTTTCGTCTGTAGTCTTTTCCATAGCGGCAGATGTTTTACGGCCGCTAAGTTAATAAAATTATCTGACTTGGCCGACCGTCAGTCGCGCCAAGCAGATAATTTCCTCTTCTTATAAGGATAAATGAGTACGAAGAGCATTGAGATAATACAGCCGTAGAAGGTCCATCCCGACATCTCCTTGACAGCCGACAGCGTGGCCTGCACCTGCACTTTGCCCTTAGCCGACATGGCAGCCATGTTCTCTGCCTCGGTCTCGCTGCGCCCCTGCCAGCGCATTCCCTGCAGGGTCTGGTCGTAGGATGAAGCCGTCTGCGTGTCGGTGCGGTCGACATCCTGCGCAAACATCGTAACATAATGCTGCTGACGGTGCTGAAGCACGTTCGAATATAGTGCCGAACCGATGCCCGGGCCGATAACCATGCGCACGCTGAGCATGATGCATATCCATGTGGAAAGATACTTGTAGGGCATGCGCTGGTTGGCGTATACGGCCGTGAGAGAGTATATAAGCATCATGCCTGTTGAGCGTATAATCACAGGATACTTCATCCTTTCATAAAGTCCGGCCGTCTGCACCTCGAAATACATGAACAGGGCAGACACTCCGATGAGCAGAAATCCGAGGCCGAAGAGATATTTCAGCTTGACGTTGCGCGAGCCGAGGATTATAGCTATCACGGCTCCTATAAAGTAGCCAAGCATGCTCCAGTTGCCCAGCGCAGCGTTCTGCCAGTTGTCTATCTCCATGCCTATGCCGGTAAACACGTTGACAAACATCGAACTTGTGTTGAAAACCATGAGCAGAAGGAACAGCACTATGCCCATGTTTATCGTCCGCAGGCGGAACACTTCCATAAGGAAATAGGGCGAGCGGTGCGACCACTCCATGTAGAAGAACACTGCGGCAAACACAACGGTGAGTATAGTGGAGCGCACGATGGTAGGGTCGGCAAACCAGTCGAGCGTCTTGCCGTAGACCAGTACATATATTCCGCAGGTCATCATCGAGCTGAACACGGCCACGTTGCCAAACTTACGGAACGTTATCGGAAAGCGGCGGCCGTTGTATGCGTGGTAAGGCATCGTTACAAGCACCACAAGTATTGCCACGAGCGTCATGCCCATCATGTAGTAGTAGACGTCCTGCCACTGGTATTCGTATGCCAGCCATGCCGTGAGCGACGTGCCGAGCTGTCCCAGAATCATGAAGAACAGGTATATAATGGGCATGCTCTTGCTCTTCTCCGAGTCCAGGCGGTCCCATCCCTGCTCGTCGTCCGGCTCGTTGCCCGGCGTTATGTTACGCGTGGCCTCCATGCCGAAGGCGTAGCGTATGAGCGTAAACAGGTTGACCATCATGAGCACCATGCGCAGAAAACCCATGATAAGGCTGCACAGAGCCAGCACGAATATGCTGTCGGTGACGGCACACACATAGCTGAGAAGATACAGAAGGGAGAACCCCACTACGCACATCATCTTCTCGCGGCGTATGCACACCAGCTGATAAAAGAAGGGAGAGAAGGCCGCCATGCCTATAGACGTGACGAAACCGACAAACTGTATGTGTTCCGACTGTATGCCCAGTCCGCTCGTCATCTCGCCGCTGTTGGCGGTATATACGCCGCCCACCGTAAGGATAGGTATGAACAGAAGTATCAGCAGGATAATTCCGAGCGGCTTGGGCACCCAGTTGTAGAACGGATAATTCTTGTATTTTGCCCCATAACTTACGCTAATCACATTTTGTTCCATGGCTCAATACTTTTTATGTTGAATGCTCCGGGAGCATGTCTTCTTAATTCTTAATTCTCAATTCTTAATTAAAAAGGACATATTTTCTTAATTCTTAATCCTAAATTCTTAATTAACAATCTCCTGCTTTATCATTGCTTTTTGGCCTTTACGACCACCATCATTCCGGCAGCAAGGCGTTCGTTGTCGGCCTTCGACAGTCCAGTGAAGTCGATTCTGACAGGAACGCGCTGGCGAATCTTCACGAAGTTGCCGGCAGAATTGTCCGTCGGGACGAGCGAATACTTTGCTCCCGTGGCGCCTGAGATGGCCGTTATGCGTCCCTTAAACTCGCGTCCGTCCATCGCGTCCACTGTAAGCACAACCTCCTGACCTACGTGCAGGTTCTCAATCTGCGTCTCCTTATAGTTTGCTATCACCCATTTCTGCGTGTCAGGCATGATGTATGTCAGCGTCTGTCCTGCCGAAACATACTGTCCGTCCTCAACGGTGCGGCGTCCCAACTTGCCGTCGCAGGGAGCAACAACAACGGTGTAAGAGAGGTTAAGGCGTGCCATCTCGAGTGCGGCGCGTGCCCTTTCTATGGCAGCTTCAGAGCTTTGGCGGCGCGTAGACACCTCACTTACGCCCGACTTGGCAGCCTTCTGCTGACTGATAAGGCCGTCGAGCTTCTTCTTCGTGGCTTCATATTCGGTCTCAATCTGCTCCAGCTGTATCGGCGTTGCGGCGTTGCGCTCCAGCAGGTTCTTGTAGCGTGCGCGGTCTTTCTCGAGCTTTGCCAGGCGGATTTTCACCTCGGCGATAGACGACTCGTAGACAGATGCCGAAGCCTCTGACGTCTGCAGCGACTGACCTACTACCGAAGCGCCGGCTATGGCGTCCTTAAGCGCAGCCTCGGCCTCCATCACACGTATGCGGTATTCGCGGTCGTCGAGTATCAGGAGGGTGTCGCCTTTCTTCACGTTCTGATGCTCCGTGAAGCAGACCTGCTTGATATAGCCCGACGCGCGGAGGTTTACGGGCGAGATATACTGCTCTATCTGAGCGTCGTTGCTTGTCTCGGTGTTATTGTAGTCGAGAAAAATCATTGACGTTTTCACTATTCCGCACACCAGAATTGCAATGCCGAAGATGCTTGCCACGATTTGTCTTGTGCGCTGTCTTCTAAGTTTCTTTGCCTGCTGTGCGTGTGTGCTGGTCTGCTGTATGTTGTTGTTCTGGGTTTCCATTGTGGTATATTTTAAAGTTGTTGATATATGTTGATGTGATGTTATGTATGGTGTTGCCCTGACATCAGGCTTATTTCAGCAGCGAGTCGAGCTGTCCCGTAAGCCTTAGCAGCGACAGAGCGGTCAGGCGGTAGCTGTAGTGAGCCGTTACATAGTTGTTCTGTGCCTCGCTCATCTGCATCTCGTCCTGCAGCACCTCAGTCATAGAGGCTATGCCTTCGCGGTAGCGGTCGGTGGTTACGGCGTAGACATCCTCGGCCAGGCGGTAGTTGTCGAGCTGCTTGGTGAAGTTGCGGCGACTGTTCATCAGGTCGTTGGTGGCATTCATGTATTGCGTGCGCAGACCTTTAAGGGCGTCGTCGTAAGCCAGGCGTGCGTTCTCGGCGTCGAGCTTCGCCTTGCGTATCTTGGAGCGTTTCTCCAGTCCGTCGAACACCGGAACGCGCAGCGTGATGCCCAGGCCCGATGAGTTGTACCAGTGGTTAGACGGTCCTGAGTGGAACCAGTTGCTGAACTTGTCGGTGAAGGCAGAGTAAGTGAAGTTGCCCGTGAGCATGAGCGAGGGCAGATATCCCTGCTGAATCATCTTCTGCTGCTTCTCCGACAGCTCGCCCTGCTTCTGCAACAGCTGCAGTTCGGGCAGCGACTCGCAAAGTCCCGACAGCTCGACGGCCTCAACACTCGAGGCATCCACGGGCGTCAGCGCGATGTCCTTGTCGGCAGGATAGTCGATTACGTACTTCAGCATGTTGATCTGCTGCACGAGCATTGCCTCGGCGTTGTCGCGCTGCACCTGAAGGTTTTCCAGATTGATGTTCACTCTCTTGACGTCAACCTCCATGGCCATGCCGTTGTCGAAGAATGCCACGGTGATGTTCTTCAGCTCCTCCAGCCGCGTGATGTTGGCCCTGACGATGGCTATCTGCTCGGCTGTGCTCTGCGCGAGATAGTACATCTTGGCTATCTGCTCCATGAGATCGTTGCGCGCCTTGTCGTAGCCGAGGCGGTTGATGCGGTCCATCATCTTCGTGATGTCGAGCGCCGTGAGCAGCGTCTGGTTGTAGAGCGGCATCTGGAGCTGCAGTCCTGCCGAGGCGTTATACTGCAGTGTCTTCGTCACGTTGTACGGATTGCCGTATGCAGAGCCGTCGGTAACCGACACAGGCGGGTTGAAATTGTCGCTCATCGACACCACGGCGTTGATCTGCGGCAGCAGCTTGGCACGGTTTTCGGTTATGGCGTGCCCGCCCTTGGCTATGTCGTTGCGCCTGGTCTGCAACTGAAGGTTGTTCTCTATGCCCATGCGCAGACACTGACTGAGCGTGAGCGTCTCCTGCGCATTAAGAGGAATAAGCGCGCAGGCAATGGCAAATGTGAATAATAGTCTCTTCATATCTTTTGTTTCATTTATCCGCTGCAAAGATAGGCAGTATGCTCCATGCCGTCATTACGACATTTTCTTGCCGTATGTTCATATTTTCCGTTTCTGCATGAAATAGTCAGAAACATATCAAAAAACGGCTGCCGACAGCACATCGGAACACACTTTATGGCACCTCAGGACATACTTAGTAAGGTAAAATATAACCACACGCATAACATACTGATATTCAATGCGTTGCAAAAGGTCATCTTTTAGCTCCTGAAAGATGGCCTTTTAGCGTGCAATATGTGGTCTTTTGCAATGCGAAAGGACACATATTGGAAAACAGACTGATACGGGGCTCCGCGCAGCGGCATGCACGGCTATGAACAACGAGGCCCGGAAACGGCTGCCGGAGACTAAACACAGGCTGCCGGAAAACATGCCGTCAACAGGCAGGGGGAATGGTTGCGAGGTGTATTTTTTATGATAAAAATATGCCGCAGAAGGCATAAAATGGTTTTAACAAATATTGGTTACACTTTGTAAAAATATGCCCCGAAACACGGAAATTTAATGCCACTGACGTTACATTTAGACACTTTTAAGCCCGAAAACAGGTCATTTTTATGATATTAATGTGATTTTTACAATTATTATCAATCCACTTTTTCTGCAAACGGTTACAGACGTAACCGTCTGATATAATGCATTATAGCAAAATCCGGCGTCCACTTTCGTCCACTTCTTGTATTTGCAGGCTTTACATGCGAAACTTTTTTTAATACTTTTGCGCCGAAACTATTGCAAACCGCAAAAAACCGTGAATAAACATAATCTTTATAAAACTAATAATTTTATGAAAACGTGTAGATTTCTAATGCTAATCTTATTGGCCACATTGTTCTCAATGACGGCTGCCGCGCAGAAGATAGACTGCTCGGGAACCATCGTTGACACAAACGGTGAGCCGATTATCGGAGCATCTGTATTCCTTAAAGGCGAAACAAAGGGTGCAGTGTCCGACCTAAACGGAGTGTTTAAGCTGCAGCAGGTGCCTGAAGGCAGCATGATAACCGTGTCGTACATCGGCTACAAGACCGTAGAGACAAAGGCCGAAGCCGACATGCGCATCGTGATGCACGAGGACAACGAGCTGCTCAGCGAGG
>NZ_HF986862.1:214992-237179 GCF_000431195.1 Prevotella sp. CAG:255
GGGACGGTAGCAATAGCCAAGGTTTCGGCCGACGACCTGGCTGCCACGGCACCCGTGCGCATGGACAACGCCCTGAAGGGACTCGCTGCCGGCGTTACCGTAACGTCGTCTTCAGGTCAGCCGGGAGCCGCAGCGCAGATACGTGTGCGCGGTATCGGCACCATCAACAACTCTGACCCGCTCTACATCGTAGACGGAATGCCTATCACCGGCGGACTCGACTACCTCAACCCGAGCGACATCGAGAGCATCGAGGTGCTCAAGGACGCAGCTTCGGGCGCAATATATGGTGCGCGTGCTGCCAATGGTGTTATTCTCGTTACAACCAAGAGCGGCAAGATAGGCAAGACACGCGTCAACTACAACTTCTCTTACGGATGGCAGAACCCGTGGAGAAAGCGCGACGTGCTCAACGCAACCGACTATGCCATAATGATGAACGAAGGACGCATCAACTCAGGACAGGCTCCTCTCTACAGCGATCCTTACTCTTACGGCGAAGGAACAGACTGGCAGGAAGAGCTCTTCAACGACAATGCGCCCGTGTCAAACCACGAACTCACGGTGAGCGGTGCATCTGAAAAGCTCAACTACTACCTCTCTCTCGGATACTACACACAGGAAGGTATCATCGGCGGCGACTACGACCGCTCTAACTATAACCGTCTGACCCTGCGCAGCAACACCAAATATACTCTCTTCGACGAGAGCAAGACGCGCAACTGGCTCAACAAACTCGACATCACGGTCAACCTCTCTTATGCACGCGTTAAGAGCAAGAGCATCGACGCCAACTCGCAGTGGGGCTCACCGCTGGGCAGCGCCCTGGCCATGTCGCCTATCCTCACGCCTACCCTTACAGGCGAGGCTGCCGACGCACAGAACGACAAATATGCCGGAACGGCAGGCTATGTGCCCATGTATGACAAGAACGGCAACCTCTATACTCTTGCCGGTCCTGACTACAACGAGATGACTAACCCGCTGCAGAACCTCTCTCTGCCGGGCGCAGCCAACTGGTCGCATAAGTTTGTTGCCAACTTCATAGGCGAGCTGCAGATATGGGACGGACTGAAGTTCCGCACATCTTACAGCGCCGACATGTCGTTCTGGGGCAACGAGTCGTACACTCCTATATACTATCTCCGCGCCAACCAGTTCAGCGAATTCTCTAAAGCATCGTCTGAAAGCGACCGCGGCACGGTATGGCAGATTGAAAACGTGCTGACATACGACAAGACAATAGGCGACCACACATTCAACGTCGTGCTCGGACAGAGTGCGCTGAAGAACACAGGCTGGACTCTCGGAGGAAGCCGCAACTACCTCATTGACATCAACAAGCCTTACATCGACTATGCCAACGGACTTGCCGAAAACGGCGACCAGACCGTCTACGGCGGATATGCAGAGCCTTACACAATGGCATCTATGTTCGCCCGACTGAGCTACAACTACGCTGAGCGCTACATGGTGCAGGCCACTGTACGCCGCGACGGCAGCTCACGCTTCGGCGCCAACAACAGATACGCCACATTCCCGTCGTTCTCTCTCGGATGGAACGTAACCAACGAACCTTTCATGCAGAACCGTCCCGACTGGCTGTCTAACCTCAAGGTGCGCGTAAGCTGGGGTAAAAACGGTAACGACAACATCGGTAACTTCCAGTATCTGTCGCTCACATCTGTCAACAACAACTACATCTTCGGACGCGACGAGGCCGTAACCAACGGTATAAAGGCAAGCATCATTCCTAACCCAGACCTGAAATGGGAGGAATCAGAGCAGACAGACATCGGTCTCGACTTCGGCTTCTTCAACAACGCCCTTACCTTCACGGTAGACTATTACAAGAAAAAGACCAACGGCATGCTCATGACTCTCTCTATACCTTCATACGTCGGAGAGAACAAACCTTACGGAAACGTGGGCGACATGGAGAACAGCGGAGTTGAGTTTGAGGCAGGATACAAGTTCAATGTTGCCGACGCTCACTTCAGCCTGAAGGGCAACGCCTCTTATCTTAAGAACAAACTGATAAAGCTCGGCAACGACACCGGCTTTGCCAACTACGACAGTTTCCAGACAGCAGGCACGATAACACGCGGTGAGAACGGACAGCCGTTCCCGTTCTTCTACGGCTACAAGACCGCAGGAATATTCCAGACACAGGAGGAAGTCAACTCTTATGTCAACGACAAAGGCGAACTCATACAGCCGGATGCCAAACCCGGATACGTAAGATTTGTCGACATTGACGGCGACGGAGCCATCACTGCCAACGACCAGACCAAGATCGGAAAGGGAATGCCCGACTGGACATTCGGTATAAGCCTCAACGCTGAGTGGCGCGGATTCGACTTCAGCATGATGTGGCAGGGCGTTGCAGGCGCCGACGTGTTCGACGCTACACGACGTGTGGACATCGCTGCATCTAACCTTCCTTCATGGATGCTGAGCCGCTGGACAGGTCCGGGCACATCAAACAAGTATCCTATGTTCATACTCGGCGACAACGTAAACTGGGTTTCATCAGACCTCTATGTTCATGACGCCTCTTACTTCCGTCTGAAGAACATACAGCTGGGCTACACTCTGCCGCAAAGCCTCACACGAAAGGCATTCATCGAGAAACTGCGCGTGTATGTCGCAGCCGAGAACCTGATAACGTTTACAAAATACTGGGGCTTCGACCCTGAGGTTGCATCAAGCGGAACATCTCTCGGAGTTGACTATGGCGTATATCCGCAGGCACGCGTATTCACCGTAGGTCTTAACCTGAGCTTCTGATAAAGATACTGACTTATAAATCTTTAAATAAACGAAAAAACGACATATCATGAAATCTAAAATATTGTTTGCATTCGGAATGCTTTCAGTGTTCACCCTGTCAGGATGTAGCGACGACTTTCTTGACCTGACACCTCCTACCGACACAGTGGGTGAATACTTCAACACACAGGAGCACGTTGAGGAGGCTCTGGTGGCTGCATACAATCCTCTGCAGTGGCCCGACTGGGGCAACGGCTACTATTGCCCAATCAACCTGATGAGCGACATCATGGCCGACGACATCTGGGTGGGCGGCTCGAGCAAGACCGACAACCAGTTCTGGCACCTCATGATGAACTTTGAGGCGCTGCCAAACCAGACTCCCGCAGGCTTGTGGACCGACGAATATTCAGGCGTCAAGCGCGCCAACGACGTGCTTAGCTACATCAACGACTCGCGCGACGAGCTGAGCCAGGACTTCATCGACAAGGCTTCGGCAGAGGCACGCGTGCTGAGAGCCTACTATTATAATAACCTCTGGAAGTTCTGGGGCAACATTCCTTTCTTCACGGACAATCTTGAGGCAATGCCATACACGGCTCCGCAGCTGAAGGCCGACGAGGTTTACGAAAACGTAATAACCGACCTGAAGGACGTACTCGACAAGAACTTGCTGCCAATGAAGGCAGACGAGAGCGAGCTTGGCCGCGTGACACAGGCTATGGGATATATGCTCTACACCGAGATGGTGATGTATCAGAACGACGAGAGCAGATACGGACAGGCCCTGCAGTATATGAGAGACATGATAAGCAGCGGACTCTACGACCTGAACCCTGACTACGCAGCCCTTTGGAAGGAGTCGGGCGAATGGTGCCAGGAGTCGATATGGGAAATCAACTATAAGTCGGAGAATGCCATTCGCTCATACAGCAACCCGCTGGCTTCGGGCGGTACGGTGCTGCCAAGACTGATAAGCCCCAACCAATGGGTTGACGGCACAGCCGGAGTGGCAGGCGGATGGGGATTCTGTCCGGTGCGCACAGAGACATACGAGCGCTATGCAGGCAACGACACACGCCGCGACGCAACATGCTTCAATGCCGCTGCCAATGGCGAATACAACAAGCGCTATCAGGACACGGGCCTCTTCCTGGCTAAATATATTGCCACACCCGACGGCAACGCAGGACAGAAGGCCGACGCCGACCTCAACTTTAACAACAACCTGAGAGTTTACCGCTATGCTGAATGTCTGCTCAACGCTGCCGAACTGATACTGAAGACGGGCGGCGACCAGGCTGAGGCGCTGAGATATGTCAACCTGGTAAGACAGAGAGCGCACATAGCCACACTTGAAAGCGTGAGCGAAGACATAATAATAAGAGAGCGCCAGCTCGAGTTCGTGGGCGAAGGCAAACGCTACTGGGACCTCGTACGCACAGGCAAGGCACCTCAGGTGCTCGTTCACGACGAGTATGGCTACCGCACAAACACATGGTCTGAGAGCAAGAAATATCTGCCGATACCTGACACTGAGATGTCGTCAGACCCGAACCTTAAACAAAACGATTATTAAAAAAAGATGAAAGCTATGAACAAGACATATAAAATATTTGGGAGCGCGCTGATGATGCTGGGCCTCACTCTCGGCTCATGCTCACCCGAAAGCTTTGAGGGTGCCGACCCCAACGGACTGCCCGACGCTGCAGCGTATGAGGAGTTTGTACACGTAACGGTTAATCAGGAGACCAACTATGCCGTGTTCTCATTCGACGAGCAGCCCGGCGTGACACCTGTATGGATTATAGACGGAACTAAATACTCTACCGCAACGGTTGACTCTCAGTTCTACCGCAAGGCAGGCGACTACACCGTTGCGCTGCAGATAAGAAACCGCAACGGCATGAGCGACGGCCAGATAACTCGCACATTCCACATTGACAAGACAAGAATAAGCGGCTTCGGCGGATTCAAGGAGGACAGCGAATTCAACATGTGGCGCAAGGCCAACATCGGCGATCCGTCGTTCTATTATGCTCCGGGATGGACACAGACAAACGATCCTACCTGTGTCAAGAACGGCTATGACTATAGCATAACTCTGCCTTCAGCCACTTCAGAGAGATGGCAGGCTCAGATGTTCCTCGAAACCGACATGGCCACATCGGCAGACAAGACATATGATTTCTCCGTCATACTGACTTCAAGCACCGATCATCCTGCTGTCATGGTGAAACTTGTTGACGCAAGCGACGACAACGTGTTCTACTTTGCCGAGGAAGTCGAGCTGAAGGCCGGCGAACCTAAGTGTTTCTGGAAGAGCGACATGGCAGGACTCGACATCAGCAAGCTGAAACTTGTGTTCGACTTCGGCGGAAATGCTGCCAACACGAGCATCAACATTGAGAGCCTCGTGCTGAAAGACCATGCCAACGACGACGGAACAGTGCTGCCGGAGGTTGACACCGACGACACCGTATATGACTATGACGCTGAGACGAACCTGTGGAAACCGGTTGACGACAACGGCGCATTCACCACAGAATTCTACTATGCACCGGGATGGAGCCAGATAGCCGACCCGGCGTTCACAGCCAGCAACGGCACATACACGGTGGTTCTGCCCGAGGCTACATTTGAGCAGTGGCAGGCACAGGTGAAGCTCCACACAGACATCTCGGCCGAAGCAGGCGTTAAATACGACTTCTGCTGCACGCTGCACGCATCTGCTGCGACAAAGGGTGTTACGGTGAAGCTTACCGACAGCGCATCAGACGACAACTATCTGTTCATGAAGAAGGTTGACCTCGACGCCGATGCCGACTACACGCTGAAGGTTCCGGCAAGCGTGATGGCTACAGGTGCTGCCGACAAACTGACTCTCGTGGTCGACTACGGAGGCAATCCGGCTGGTCTGACGGCATCTATAAGCAAGATAGTTCTGCAGAAAACAATAGAATAATCCTTTTCATATTCCGGCGGAAAGGGCCCTTGGCTCTTGCCCGCCGGGACTTTTCTTTTACTCGTTTCTAAATTAATTTTTTTACCTTTCGATGCTTGTCGCAGACATATCCCACACCGCCGTAAAGGCCGCACAGCACCCACGCAAGGCACGCCTGCGGGGAGCTTGGGGAGCGTCTGCGGCAGCTTTATTTGCAAAAGACCGCAAATGAGGTTCCAAAAGGCCACCTTTTACAGGCTAAAAGGCCGTCTTTTGGAAGCCAAAAGGGCACCTTTTGCAACGCATTGAGGGTCAAGGCGTTACGCAGCCGTGCAAAACCAATGCGGCACAGGGCTGTAAATGCGAAAGAAAGACATCATCATGGATATGAAGAAATATATTTTTGTTACAATATTTTCCGTGTTCGCCCTCACGTCGTCGAGCTGCAGCAACAGCGACGACGACGGTCAGGCTGAGGCCGGCATATCGGTAAAGTGCTCGTCCGAAGAGATAACGGCTGGCGCAGCCGGAGGAACATTCAGCATAGACGTAACGTCTACCGGCAAGGGATGGACAGCCTACACGCCCGACACATGGATGAGCCTCAGCCTCGACGGCACCACGGCTGACAAGGGAACCATCAAGCTCAGCGTCAGCGCCAACAAGGGCACGGAGGCACGCTCGGGCATGGTGGTGGTGCGCTCGGGCACTGTGCGCGACACGGTGAAGGTAAGTCAGACCGCCACGATAGGCGTTGCCGAAACTTCGGTCTATGCCCCTTCTGCCGGCGGAACGTTCAGCATTGATGTGAGTTCGAACGGCAACTTCACGGCATCTGCCGACGTGGCATGGATTAAGACCACAGCCGCGGCAGGAGCGGTGAGCATAGAAGTGGAGCCGAGCAACGAACTGAAGTCGCGCTCGGGCATCGTTACCGTAGCCTCATCCGAAGGTTCTCAGCAGATAAGCGTAGTGCAGGAGTCGGCGCCCGACAACAACATCAGCGTGCCCGAAGGCTACCGCCTGGTGTGGAACGACGAGTTTGACCAAGGCACAACGCTCAACACCGCATGGTGGACTCACGAGGAGCAGGGCCCGGGATGGGTAAACAACGAGCTGCAGACCTATGTGGACGGACAGGCTGCAGGCCGCCGCGTAACCGAGATTGCCGACGGAAAGCTCAGCATCAACTGCTTCAAGGCAGGCTCTGCGATATACTCAGGACGAGTATATGCCAACGTGTCGACAGGCTGGAAATACGGATGGTTTGAGGCACGCATAAAGCTTCCCAAGGGCAAAGGCACGTGGCCTGCCTTCTGGATGATGCCTGCGGGCAACGACTTCGCCACAAACCCGTGGCCGCGCTGCGGCGAGATAGACATCATGGAGGAAGTGGGAGCCGACCCGGGCGACGTGTCGTCGACCATACACTGCCAGAAATACAACAACACGGGCACTGCCATAGAGCATGCGACGCTGCACGTTGCCGACGCCGAAGACGAGTTCCACGTGTATGCCTGCGAGTGGACGCCCGACCATCTGAAGTTTTATGTCGACGGCAAGATGATTCTCGACTATGCCAACGACGGCTCAGGCGTTGAGGCATGGCCCTTCGACAAGCCCTTCTACATCATCCTCAACCTTGCGTGGGGAGGCGACTGGGGCGGATACAAGGGCACCGACGACAGTGCACTGCCAACGACTATGAAGGTCGACTACGTGCGCGTGTTCCAGAAGTAGCCCTCATACACATCACATAATGAAACTAAAAACACTTACATAACATGAAAATCTTTATTAAATCCATACCGGCCCTGCTCCTCGGCGTATGCTCAATGAGCGCCGCCGCACAGGGCACGCCGGTGTATCTCGATGAGACCAAACCCATTGAAGAGAGAGTGGAAGACGCCCTAAAGCGCATGACGCTCGACGAGAAGATTGCCGTAATCCACGCTCAGAGCAAGTTCAGCTCGCCCGGAGTGAAGCGTCTGGGCATACCGGAGTTCTGGACCGACGACGGCCCTCACGGCGTGCGCCCCGACGTGCTGTGGGACAAATGGGAGCAGGCAGGCCAGACCAACGACTCGTGCGTGGCATTTCCGGCGCTAACGTGCCTTGCCGCCACATGGAATCCGGCCATAAGCCGCATCTACGGCGAAAGCCTCGGCGAGGAGGCTCTCTATCGCCGCAAGGACATGATTCTCGGCCCCGGCGTCAACATCTACCGCACTCCGCTGGGCGGACGCAACTTTGAATACATGGGCGAAGACCCCTATCTCGCCTCACGCATGGTGGTGCCCTACATCCAGGGCATGCAGTCAAAGGGCGTGGCAGCCTGCGTTAAGCACTTCGCTCTCAACAACGACGAGGAATACCGGCATCAGGTAAACGTCATAGTTGACGACCGTGCGCTCCACGAAATTTATCTTCCTGCCTTCAAGGCTGCCGTAACCGAGGCCGGAGTGTGGGGCATAATGGGTGCCTACAACATGTACAAGAATCAGCACAACTGCCACAACCAGTGGCTGCTCAACGACATACTGAAGGGCCGGTGGCGCTTCGACGGCGTGGTGGTATCCGACTGGGGCGGCGCACACGACACCCGTCAGGCCGTTGAGAACGGACTCGACATGGAGTTCGGCACATGGACCGACGGCCTTGCCTTCGGCACTTCAGACGCCTACGACAACTATTATCTGGCTTCGCCTTACCGCAAACTGATACAGGACGGCACCTACACGGAGAAGGAACTCAACGACAAGGTCAGACGTGTGCTGCGCCTTTTCTTCCGCACCAACATGAACCGCAACCGCCAGTTTGGCTCGCTCTGCTCTGAAGCTCACTACGACGCCGCACGCAAAATAGCCGCCGAAGGCATCGTGCTGCTGCAGAACAAAGGCCGCGTGCTGCCCATCGACACGCTGAAGGCACGCCGCGTGCTCGTCGTCGGCGAGAATGCCATCAAGATGATGACCGTAGGCGGCGGCAGCTCTTCGCTCAAGGCGCAGCATGAGGAACTGCCTCTCGACGGTCTGAAGGCTTGTCTCGAAGGCATGAACATCGAGGTTGACTATGCCCGCGGATATGTTGGCGACATCACAGGCGAGTACAACGGCGTGACCACAGGACAGCAACTTGCTGACAGCCGCTCGCCCGAAGAGCTTATAGCCGAGGCCGTAGACAAGGCGCGCAAGGCCGACTACGTGGTGTTCTTCGGCGGACTCAACAAGAGCGACTACCAGGATGCCGAGGGCCACGACCGCAAGTCTTTCGCCCTGCCCTATGATCAAGACAAGGTGGTGGAGGCTCTTGCCAAGGCCAACAAGCGTCTGATATTCGTCAACATATCGGGCAACGCCGTGGCAATGCCGTGGAAGAGTTCGGTGCCCGCAATAGTTCAGGGCTGGTTCCTCGGCTCAACGGCAGGCCATGCTCTTGCCGACGTGCTGACAGGACGCACCAACCCGTCGGGCAAACTGCCCTTCACATGGCCGGCATCGCTCAACGATGTGGGTGCGCACAAGCTCAACACATATCCCGGAACATGGCGCGCCGACAAGAAAATCATTGACGAAGAGTATAAGGAAGGCATCTTTGTGGGCTACCGCTGGGCTGACAAGGAGAAGACAAAGCCGCTCTTTGCCTTCGGACACGGCGAGAGCTACACGAGCTTCAAGATAGGCAAGGCAAAGGCAAGTGCCGCAAGCATCACCACAGCCGACAGCCTTTCGTTCACCGTCAGCGTCACCAACACGGGCAAGGTGGCAGGCTCTGAGACGGTGCAACTCTACATTCACGACTGCGAGTCGTCGCTTCCGCGCCCCTACAAGGAGCTTAAAGGATTCAAGAAAGTTTATCTCCAACCGGGCGAAACCAAGAAAGTAACCATAACAATAGGCAAAGACGCCCTCAGCTTCTACGACGACAAGGCTGCCAGCTGGACCGCAGAGCCTGGACAGTTTGAGGCTCTCGTGGGCAACGCTTCAGACAATATTGTGAGCAAAGTAGCGTTTACTCTGAAATAGTCATTGACATCTAAAGACATAAATCATATGATGAAAATAAGCAAAATACTGACAACTGCGGCGGCACTGCTGCTGACCGGGGCGGTGAGCGCGCAGAACCAGGAGATGGATAAGTTTGTTGACGGTCTCATGTCGCGCATGACTCTGCACGAGAAGATTGGTCAGCTTAACCTTCAGGTGGCAGGCGACATAACCACGGGACAGGCCCAGGACTCTGAAGTAAGCGGCAAGATAAAGGCCGGAGAGATTGGAGGCGTGTTCAACCTGAAGGGCGTCGACAAGATAAAAGCACTGCAGAAGCTGGCCGTTGAGAAGAGCCGGCTGGGCATTCCG
Organism: Prevotella sp. CAG:255; assembly: GCF_000431195.1. Lineage (NCBI taxonomy): Bacteria > Pseudomonadati > Bacteroidota > Bacteroidia > Bacteroidales > Prevotellaceae > Prevotella > Prevotella sp. CAG:255. The sequence continues at coordinate 225,067 of NZ_HF986862.1, forward strand.
CTGCTTGTGGGCATGGATGTGATACACGGATACGAGACGATATTCCCCATTCCGTTCGCGCTTTCATGCAGCTGGGACCTCAACGCCATAGAGCGTGCTGCCCAAATAGCCGCAAAGGAGGCCACTGCCGACGGCATCAACTGGGTGTTCAGCCCTATGGTAGACATCTGCATAGACGCCCGCTGGGGCCGCATATCTGAGGGAAACGGCGAAGATCCCTATCTCGGCTCACGCATAGCCGAGGCCATGATTCGCGGATATCAGGGCGACTACAGCAGCAACGCCAACGTTATGGCATGCCTGAAGCACTTCGCCCTGTATGGCGCCGTTGAGGCGGGACGCGACTATAACACCGTTGACATGAGTCGTCTGCGCATGTATAACCAGTATCTCGAGCCTTACCGCGCCGCCGTAAAGGCAGGAACGGGCAGCGTGATGACATCGTTCAACCTGGTTGACTATGTGCCGGCAACGGCCAACAAGTGGCTTCTTGAGGATGTGCTGCGCAACCAGTGGAAGTTCAACGGCTTCGTTGTTACCGACTACGGCTCAATAGGCGAGATGCTGAGCCACGGCGTTGGCGGTTCGCTGAAAGACTGTTCGGCAGCTGCCCTCAATGCCGGCACCGACATGGACATGTGCTCCATGGGATTCATCGGCACGCTGGAGCAGTCGGTAAAGGACGGAACGGTGAGCGAGGAAGCCATCAACAAGGCATGCCGCAGAGTGCTCGAGGCTAAATATAAGCTGGGACTCTTTGCCGATCCGTATAAATACTGCGACACGAAAAGACGCAAGCGCGACATCTTCACAGCCGAAAACCGCGCCGAAGCAAGGCGCATTGACGCCGAGACCTTTGTGCTGCTGAAGAACGACAAGTCGTTGCTGCCGCTGAAGAAGCAGGGCAAGATAGCGCTGATAGGCCCGCTGGCAGACACTCGCGCCAACATGGCGGGCACATGGTGCGTGGCCTACACTCCCGACAAATACCCGACGCTGAAGGAAGGAATGGAGCGCGCGCTGGCCGGAAAGGCTGAACTTCTGTATGCGCAGGGATGCAACCTGATGGCCGACTCGGCACGTCAGCGCGCGGCAGAGTTCGGCAAGAACATAACGAGAGGCGACGACGCACAACTCAAGGCAGAGGCTCTCGAGGCGGCACGAAAGGCCGACGTGATAGTGTGTGCCATGGGCGAGAGTGCCGACATGTCGGGCGAATGCTCGAGCCGCACGAGTCTTGTGCTGCCCGACGTTCAGCGCGAGCTGCTCGCCGAGCTTGTTAAGCTGGGCAAACCGGTGGTGATGCTCAACTTCTCGGGCCGTCCGACGGTGCTTACATGGGAACAAGAAAACGTTGACGCGATACTGAACGTATGGTTCGGAGGCAGCGAGGCAGCCGACGCTATATGCGACGTGGTGTTCGGCGACGTGGCTCCGAGCGGCCGTCTGACCATGACTTTCCCGCGCAACGAGGGCCAGATACCAATCTATTACAACCATCTCAACACGGGACGCCCCGTGCCCGAAGGCACAAAAGAGTTCCGCAAGTATGCCAGCAACTATCTCGACGAGGTGAACGACCCGCTCTACCCCTTCGGCTACGGCCTGAGCTACACGAGCTTCAGCTACGGCAAACTGAGCGTTACGGGCAGCGGACGCAACTTCAAGGCATCGGTGACGGTGAGCAACACGGGCAACTATGACGCCGACGAGGTGGTGCAGCTCTATGTGCGCGACCCCGTGGCATCCATCAGCCGGCCTGTAAAGGAACTGAAAGGCTTCAGCCGCATACACCTGAAGAAGGGCGAGAGCCGCACCGTTGAGTTCGACATCACCGAAGACGACCTGTCGTTCTACGACGCCGAAGGCCGCAAGGTGTTCGAGCCGGGCGAGTTTCATATCATGGCAGGCCACGACAGCCGCTCGCTGCAGAGCGTGACAATAACGGCAAAATAAAAAAAAACGGGCCGTAAATTTTGTGTGTTCGCAATATTGTCTTATCTTTGCAGGAAGAGATAAACCTATGTCTCACAGAACCTTACAAAGGCCGCGGAGGCATGTTCCGGCTAAGCATAAGACAGCGATGAGAAACATATTTTTACTTATTATATGGCTTGTTCCGGTGGTGGCGTCAGCTGATGCCGCACGCACGGACTCGGTTTACAGATGCATTGACGAGGCCATCGCCAATGCATCTGTTTATTTATCCAAGCGCGAGGCACGCATTGCAGGCCTCAAGCGGCAATTTGACAAGAGCCGCGGATATGCCGCGCGATATGCGGCAGCATTCAGAATATACAGGGAATACAAGGCTTTCGTGAACGACTCGGCCATAGCATGGCTCGGCAGGGCCGAACGGATGGCGCGCAGCCAGGGCGACATGATGAGCGCCAACCACTGCACTGCGCTGAGGGCCTTTCAGTGTTCAACGGCCGGAATGTATATGGAGTCGGACGAGCTGCTGGCCTCTATCAACACCGGAGAGCTAAACCGCGAAGGCAGGCTGGCATATTACGCCGCGCGCAACCATCTCTACAAGGAGCTGGGATTCTACACAAAGATAGGCAGACTGAAGGAAAACTATGGCCGGCTAGAAAGGATGTATGCCGACTCGCTGGCGGCACTGGCCGACAAGAACAGCGACATGTATCTGCAGCTGATGGAGATTGAGCGGTACAACAGCAACGACCCGGCCGGCGCGCTGCGCTACAACGACATGAGGATGAAGGGCGTAGACCGACAGTCGCACGAGTTCTCGATAATTGCCTACTACCGCTTTCTCGACTACAAGAGGATGAACGACACCGACAACTGGACCTACTGGCTGGCAATGTCGGCGCTGGGCGACATACGCAACGCCGTGATGGACCAGGGCGCGCTGTGGGAACTGGCCAACTATCTGAACACGACGGGCGACATGGCACGGTCGTATAAATACATAAACTTTGCCTGGAACTGCGCCGAGAAGTTCGGCACGAGGGTGAGAAGCAACCAGATCTCGCCCGTGCTCACATCCATAGACAGCAGCTATCAGACCATAATGCAGAAGCAGAAGGAGCGCCTCGTCATCATGGTGCTCGTGATAAGCCTCTTCGCCGTCTCGGTGCTTGTGCTGCTCATATATGTCAACAAGCAGCGCGGCAAGCTTAAGCTGACGCGCGACGAGCTCAGCCGCAAGAACAGGCAGCTGATGAAGCTCAACAAGGAGATGCAGCAGATAAACGAGAACCTGGACGAGAGCAACCGCCAGCTGACCGAGACCGACCGCCAGCTGCACAAGGCCATAGGCAGCCTGAACGAGTCGAACAGGGTGAAGGAGAAATACATCGGCCTGTTCCTCAGGCAGTGCTCTATATACATAGACAACATGGAGAGGATGAGAAAGGAGGTGCTGACGATGCTGAAGAACAAGCAGCACACGGAACTGATGAGCAAGATGAAGTCGCACGACTTCAGAGACCGCCAGCAGCAGGAGCTCTTCGACATATTCGACACCACGTTCATACACCTCTTCCCCACCTTTGTCGACGACTTCAACAAGCTGCTGCGCCCCGAGGAGCGCATACATCTCGACGACACGTCGCGCCTGAACACCGACATAAGGATATTCGCGCTGATACGCCTCGGCATCGACGACAGCTCAAAGATAGCCGAGTTTCTCCACTATTCGGTCAACACAATCTACAACTACCGCGCACGCATCAAGAACGGCGCGACATGCGGCAGAGACGAGTTTGAGAAGAAGGTGAAGGAGATAGGCGTGCCGCAGCACACGCAGACCGAAGGCGACGGCAAGTCTGAATCCGGCACGGCGCAATAATACATAACGCCATACTGGCAGCAATCGCACAAGGTACGGCGGCCTACAGCCCGACCATCGCATAACCCATTGACGCTCAATGCGTTGCAAAAGGTCATCTTTCAGCTTCTGAAAGGTGGCCTTTTAGCGTGCAATATGTGGTCTTTTGCAATGCGAAAGGGCACATATTGGAAAACCAGGGGGAAACACTTACCTATGACAAGGGCTGAAAATACTGAAACATTTGGGATAATCCTTTGCCGTTAAGGCTATTTTTCTTATTTTTGCAACATAGCTCCTGCACGCCCACGACAGGGCAACGGCTGCAGGACGGGCCGTAAGCAAACCGCACGCGGACACCCGGCTACGGCAACGGACAACACGATAATACGCAAACAACAATGGCCTGAGAGCGACGCTCGAACATTATGCCTTATGGCATAGTACAAAAACAACACTGCTGCGTCATATCTACAGCCACGGCAACTCATGCCGCCGCAGGCCGCAACGGCACACCGGCACGCAGCCGGCGCACAAAAGCCACACGGCCACAAGACAAAACCTGAAAAGCATAATAACAGAAGGCATAATTAGCACAGCCGCGCCCCCGGCCACGAAACACTAACGGCAAGGGGACGGAGGACTGAAAAAGCCGGCAAAAAACATATAAAAACAAACAAAAAAATGAAACCCACAAACTACCATCTTTTCGACTTTCTCGACTTCGACGTCAGCCTTAGCCGCAACGAGTCGCTATGGAAGGCATGCAAACCCTCGGCCGTGTTCGAGAACGACGGCGACATCTGCGTGCTCGTTCCGTTCCAGAAGCAGATACTGGCCAACGACATGGCAGCCGACACCGGCGTGCCGCGTGAGGAATATACGCTCATCATCAGACAGTATGAGCCAAAGATCCTGCGCCTGTTCATAGGCTTCGGCGAGGAGCAGATGACCGACGAGTCGGAGATGTTGCAGATGAGCGACAGGGTTAAGAAGACGCCGCTGAGCGTAAGCTTCGGCAACGGCCGATGGACCGTCACCGACCCCGAAGGCACCGTCAGGGCCGTTATCAACATACAGGAGCCCGAGCTCGACCGCTGGAGCACGCTGCTGCCCGACCCGCAGGAGACGCTCGACATAAGGCTATATCCCGACGGAAAGCGCGAGATACGCCTGGCCGCCTACGACCACTTCTCGCCTCCGCGCTACGACGCGCTGCCCATAGGCTTCTGCAAGCTTGACGGACAGAAGGAGCGCGCCACGATGTCGTTCGAGTGCAAGGCCGACGAATGTTTTGCCGGAACGGGCGAACGCTTCACCAAGATGGACCTCAGCGGACAGACGTTCTTCCTCAAGAACCAGGACGGACAGGGCGTAAACAACCGCCGCACATATAAGAACATTCCGTTCTACGTGTCGAGCCGCATGTACGGAGCATTCTATCACACCTGCGCACACAGCAAGCTGTCGCTCGCCGGAGTGTCAACGCGCTCGGTAGAGTTTCTCAGCGACCAAGCCATGCTCGACGTATTCCTCATCGGAGGCGACTCTATGGAGGAGATTATCCGCGGCTACCGCGACCTGACGGGCTACCCCTCGATGCCTCCCTTGTGGAGCTTCGGCGTGTGGATGAGCCGCATGACATACTTCAGCGCCGACGAGGTGAACGAAATTTGCGACCGCATGCGCCGCGAACACTATCCTTGCGACGTGATACACTTGGACACCGGCTGGTTTAAGACCGACTGGCTGTGCGAATGGAAGTTCAACGAAGAGCGCTTCCCCGACCCCGAAGGCTTCATCCGCGGCCTGAAGGACAAGGGCTACCGCGTAACTCTGTGGCAGCTGCCCTACGTGGCTGAGGATGCCGAACAGATTGACGAGGCGCGCAAGAACCACTATATCTGCACGCTGACAAAGCAGCAGGAGGGCGAAGGTTCTAACTTCTCGGCCCTCGACTACGCCGGAACAATCGACTTCACCGACCCCGCCGCCACCGAGTGGTACAAGGGTTTGCTGCGCCGTCTGCTGAACATGGGCGTGGCAGCGATAAAGACCGACTTCGGCGAAAACATCCACATGGATGCTATCTACAAGAACATGAAGCCCGAACTGCTCAACAATCTCTATGCGCTGCTGTATCAGAAGGCTGCCTATGAGGTTACCAAGGAGGTGACAGGCGACGGCATAGTATGGGCAAGAGCAGCCTGGGCGGGCTGCCAGCGCTATCCTCTGCACTGGGGAGGCGACTCCTGCAGCTCGTGGGACGGCATGGCAGGCTCGCTCAAGGGCGGACTTCACTTCGGTCTGTCGGGCTTTGCCTTCTGGAGCCACGACGTGCCCGGATTCCACACTCTGCCCAACTTCATGAACTCACGTGTACGTGATGACGTCTACGTCCGCTGGACTCAGTTCGGCGTCTTCTCGTCACACATCCGCTATCACGGCACCAACAAGCGCGAGCCTTGGCACTATCCTGCCATCGCCCCGATAGTGAAGAGATGGTGGCAGCTGCGCTATAAGCTCATACCTTACATCCTTCAGGAGAGCCAGAAGGCCGTAAGCGGCGGCTCAACGGTGCTCCAGGCACTGATATTCCACCACCCGGACGACCCCATGTGCTGGCATATCGACGACGAATATTACTTCGGCGACGACTTCCTCGTGGCTCCCGTGATGAACAGCGAAGGCCGCCGCGACGTCTACTTGCCTGAAGGCAACTGGGTAAACTTCTTCACCGGCGAGCGCTACAGCGGCGGAAAGTGGCTCAAAGACCTCAATGTGCCGCTCGAACTGATGCCCGTCTATGTGCGCGAAGGTGCCGAAATACCGGTTTATCCCGAACCTGTGGACTGCACGGACGACATGGACCTGAGCAAGACAGAATATATAAAGATTGACGGAAGGTTTGGAGGGATTGAGTGGTAATAGGTTAAATTGGTAGTTAAAGGAGTTAAAGTAGTTATCGCCGGCCGTGCCGGCTAGGAGTTAAAGCCATTAGTCTGAACGCTTATCGTCAATCTTACAATAAGTAAACAGACATTTAAGACAATAGCTTCTGCCATAAGCAGGAACGCAAAGCGATAACTTCTTTAACAACCCTAACCACCTGACAATCAGCAACAAAATAAAAAATATAGAGTCATTTGCCCGCAATGCCAATGGCTTTAGCCCTTAACCGGCACGGCCGGAGACAACATCTCAGACCTATCTAACCGCCTGACAATCAGCAATTAAATAAAAATATAAAGTCATTTACCAACAAGACAAATGACTTTAACTCCTAGCCGGCACGGCCGGCGATAACTCCTTTAACTACTATAACTACTTATTGAACATGTGGAAAAAGAATCTTGAAGAAACAAAACAGCGATACATACAATGGTGGAACCACAAAGGCATTGTGCTGAACATGTGGGAACACTTTCAGGAAGGCGTCAAGCCGCATGCCGATGTGCCTGCACCGCCAGCCCCGAAGGACCTCAACCAGAAATGGTTCGACCCGAAATGGCGCGCCGAATATCTCGACTGGTACGTGGCTCACAGCTGTCTGAAGGCTGACATGCTGCCCGTTGCAAACACACAGCTGGGCCCCGGCTCGCTCGCAGCTATCCTCGGAGGCGTGTTCGAGGGCGGAGAAGACACTATATGGATACACCCCGACCCTGACTTCACCGACGACATAAAGTTTAATCCGGAGCATCCCAACTGGCTGCTGCACAAGCAACTGCTGACAGAATGCAAGAAGAAGGCCAACGGCAACTATTATGTGGGCATGCCCGACCTCATGGAAGGCATGGACGTTCTGGCGGCTCTGAAGGGCACCGACAAAGTGCTGATGGACACAGTTACGCAGCCTGAGGTGCTGGAACGACAGATGCAGCAGATAAACGACATCTACTTCAAGGTGTTCGACGAGCTTTACGACATAGTGCGCGAGGGCGACGAGATGGCCTTCTGCTACTTCTCTTCGTGGGCACCGGGCAAGATGAGCAAGCTGCAGAGCGACATATCAACGATGATAAGCGTGGAAGACTACCGCCGCTTTGTGCAGCCGTTCATTCGCCAGCAGTGCCAGAAGATTGACTATACGCTGTACCACTTGGACGGCGTTGGCGCTCTTCATCATCTGCCGGCGCTGCTCGAGATTGAGGAACTCAACGCCATACAGTGGACGCCGGGCGTGGGAGAGCCACAGGGAGGCTCGCCAAAATGGTACGACCTGTACAAGAAGATACTGGCAGGAGGCAAGAGCATAATGGCATGCTGGGTAACGCTCGACGAGCTGCGGCCGCTGCTCGACAACATAGGAGGCAACGGAGTGCATATTGAGATGGACTTCCACAACGAGGACGAGGTGGAGAAAGCCATGCGCATCGTTGAGGAATATCAGGAAGACGAGGCCAAAAAGCCGCAGCAGGAGGACAACACCATACGCATAAACAGCGGCAAGAGCGACGCCGACAAGGAGGTGGAGGCTATAATAGAGAGCGCCGAGCGCGAATTCAAGGAGCTTACAGGAAAGGACGAAAAGGCTCCTGCCGACTGGCTCGACGGCTGCCCCATCGTATCGGCAGGACGCAACCGCATACTCGTTATCGACGGAGCCATGGGCACGATGATACAGAGCCGACGCCTCGGCGAGGCCGACTTCCGCGGCGAAAGGCTTGCAGGGCATGACGTGAACGTGAAGGGATGCAACGACCTGCTGTGCCTTACGCGCCCCGACGTCATTGAGGACATTCACCGGAAGTATCTCGAAGCCGGAGCAGACATCATCGAGACTAACACCTTCAACGCACAGCGCATATCCATGGCAGACTATCATCTGGAGAGCTTCTGCCGCGAGATAAACCTCGAGGCGTGCCGCATAGCGCGCAAGGCAGCCGACGAATTTACCGCCAAGACACCGCACAAGCCGCGCTTCGTGGCAGGTTCGATTGGTCCGACGAGCAAGACTTGCTCAATAACATCAGACACCACACAGCCGGGCTGGCATGCCTTCAGCTACGACACTCTGCGCGACGCCTACGCAGAACAGGCCGAAGCGCTGATTGAAGGCGGCGTCGACGCCCTGCTGATAGAGACGATATTCGACACAAAGAACGCGCAGGCGGCCATCGAGGCGGCACGCGGAGCAATGCGCAAGGCAGGCAAGCGTCTGCCGCTGATGCTGAGCTTCAGCATAGCCACTGCCGACGGACACAACATGCTGGGACAGAGCATCGGAGAGTTCCTCACATCCGTTGCCGGCAGCGACATCATGTCGGTTGGCGTAAACTGCTGTTCTGACGTAAGCCTTGCCGCCGACATGCTCGTACATCTCGGCAAGACTACGCCCTACATGATAAGCCTTTACCCCAACGCCGGCATGCCCGACGCCGAGGGACGCTACAGTCACACGCCCGAGATGCTGCAGCGCGAACTGTGGCCGCTGATAGAGTGGCACGTGCTCAACATCGTGGGAGGATGCTGCGGCACAACCGACATGCACATCAGAAAGCTTGCCGAAGCCGTGGTTCCCGCCGAAGGACTTGCCCTTTCGCCCCACCCTGCGCAACCATCTGATAATGAGGGCGTTGCAAAAGGTGGCCTTTTAGGCTCCAATATGCCGTCTTTTAGCGTGCAAAAGGTGGCCTTTGACAATGCAAAAGATGACCTTTCAGAAAACCACGGGCACGACCATGCCGCCGAACCCTGTGAATGCTGTGCGCCGAAGGCCGCAAACGAACCGTCGGCAAGCGACGAGATATTCGACGCCATACTGCAAGGCAACGCTGACAAGGCAGCCGAGGCGACGCAGAAGGCCGTAGACGCGGGCATGGCTCCGCAGGACATCATCAACAGTCAGATGATACGCGCCATGGGCGAGGTGGGCCAGCGCTTCCAGGACGGCAAGGCCTTTGTGCCCCAGCTGCTCATGGCAGGACGCGCCATGAAGGCCGCCCTCGTGCTGCTCAAGCCGCTCATGGCAGGCAAGGCAGACGTTACGATAGGCCGCGTGGTCATCGGAACGGTGAAGGGCGACCTGCACGACATAGGCAAGAACCTCGTTGCATCGATGCTCGAGGGCAGCGGCTTTGAGGTGATAAACATCGGCATCGACGTGCCGAGCGACAAGTTTGTAGAGGCTCTGAAGGACAACCACGCCGACATCCTGTGCATGAGCGCCCTGCTTACCACGACAATGACCTACATGAAGGACGTAATCAAGGCCGTGGAAGACGCCGGACTGCGCGACAAGGTGAAGATTATGGTGGGCGGAGCGCCCGTAAGCCAGGCCTTCGCCGACGAGATAGGAGCCGACGGATACAGCGACAATGCCAACGAAGCAGTGAAGGTGGCAAGGGAGCTGGTGAAGGGAAAAGAATAATATTTCAAGGAGTTAAAGGAGTTAGAGTAGTTAAAGGAGTTAAAGCCAAATGCCCTGCCGGTTATTAACAAGGCTAAATACGCCGGTCATTACATCATCTGCAGCGCATCGGCCTCATTACTCCCATAAGTCATACATCCCCCATAAAGCCGCCAACAGGCAACAAGGCTAATGACTTTAACTACTGAGCGGGCACAGCCCGCGATAACTCCTTTAACTACTATAATTACCAAATAAACAACATATCCATGAACTCACAATCATTACATGGCCTCGACTGGGGCATACTTATAGCATACTTCGTCATCCTGCTTGCCATCGGCATATGGGCAAGCACCAAGCGCAAGAAGGGCAGCAGCCTGTTTCTTGCCGAACATTCTCTGCGCTGGCACCACATAGGATTCTCCATGTGGGGCACCAACGTAGGCCCCTCTATGCTCATAGCGTCGGCAAGCGCCGGCTTCACCACGGGCGTCGTGTCGGGCAACTACGCATGGTACGCCTTCGTGTTCATAGCCCTGCTGGCCTTCGTCTTCGCCCCGCGCTATCTCGGCAGCAAGGTTTCCACCCTGCCCGAGTTTATGGGCCTGCGCTTCGGACAGTCCACACGCAACATGCTGGCGTGGTATACCATCGTCACGATACTCATCTCGTGGCTCGCGCTGACGCTCTTCGCGGGCGGCATAATCATACGCCAGGTGTTCGGCATACCCATGTGGATGTCGGCATTCCTGGTTCGGCATACCCGTGTGGATGTCGGCATCCCTGCTGCTCGGCATCTCCGCCTTCTTCACAATGCTCGGCGGACTGAAGGCCGTGGCCTACACCAACGTATATCAGATGGTGCTGCTCATACTCGTTTCGGCCACGCTGACCTTCGTAGGAATATACCGCCTCGGCGGCGACTCGTTCACCGGAGGCATCGCCGTGCTGGCCAATCCCGACATTGTGCCGTCTAATTACTGGAACCTCTTTCAGCCCAACAGCGACAAAGACTTCCCCTGGCTGCCCATTCTGCTGGGCTATCCCATAAGCGGACTGTGGTTCTGGTGTACCGACCAGTCGATGGTTCAGCCCGTACTGGCTGCCAAAGACCTCAGCGAAGGACAGAAGGGAGCTAACTTTACGGGCTGGCTGAAGATACTCGACGTGGCCATATACATCATCCCCGGCATCGTGTGCTTCGCCCTCTGGAAGACCGGTTTCTTCGGAAATATGACCATTGAGGCCGACAACGCCTACATGACTCTCGTGTCGAGCCTCTTCCCCGTGGGCATGGTTGGCCTTGTGCTGGCCGTTCTCACCGCCGCGCTCATCAGCACCATAGGCTCTGCGCTCAACGCCCTGAGCACGGTGTTCACGATGGACATCTACGTGAAGAACATCCGCCCGGAGGCCACGCAGAAGGAAATAATGCGCACAGGACGCATAATAACCGTCATAGGCGCACTGGTGTCGATAGTCATCACCGTGGCCGTTGACAACATAAAGGGCATGAACCTCTTCAACGTATTCCAGTCGGTGCTCAGCTTCATCGCACCACCTATGGCGGCAGTGTTCGTCATGGGCGTGTTCTGGAAGCGCTGCACGCCGCTCGCCGCCAACGTAACGCTCACCTTCGGAACCATCTTCAGCATCGGCTCGGGCATCCTTTACCTGTGGGTTATACCGGGAGCCACGGAGCAGGTGCACTTCATGATGCTGTCGTTCTACATCTTCGTAATCCTCATCATCAGCATGATTATCGTCAGCCTCAGCAACAAGCAGGCAACGGTAAGCCCCGAGATAGTGAAGCTGAGCGAAAAACCAAGGCGCACGGTTGTGGTGGCATGGACGCTGCTTGCCGTGGTTATGGTGGCTCTCTACATATTCTTCAACGGACACTGACAACAAAACTGAATTATGATACAGCAAAAAGCGCGGCAAGTCCGATATGGACTT